>NZ_JAVREQ010000005.1:0-252551 GCF_031845485.1 Streptomyces hazeniae | reverse complement strand
CCCACACCTAGTTCCCAACGTTTACGGCGTGGACTACCAGGGTATCTAATCCTGTTCGCTCCCCACGCTTTCGCTCCTCAGCGTCAGTATCGGCCCAGAGATCCGCCTTCGCCACCGGTGTTCCTCCTGATATCTGCGCATTTCACCGCTACACCAGGAATTCCGATCTCCCCTACCGAACTCTAGCCTGCCCGTATCGAATGCAGACCCGGGGTTAAGCCCCGGGCTTTCACATCCGACGCGACAGGCCGCCTACGAGCTCTTTACGCCCAATAATTCCGGACAACGCTCGCACCCTACGTATTACCGCGGCTGCTGGCACGTAGTTAGCCGGTGCTTCTTCTGCAGGTACCGTCACTTGCGCTTCTTCCCTGCTGAAAGAGGTTTACAACCCGAAGGCCGTCATCCCTCACGCGGCGTCGCTGCATCAGGCTTGCGCCCATTGTGCAATATTCCCCACTGCTGCCTCCCGTAGGAGTCTGGGCCGTGTCTCAGTCCCAGTGTGGCCGGTCGCCCTCTCAGGCCGGCTACCCGTCGTCGCCTTGGTAGGCCATCACCCCACCAACAAGCTGATAGGCCGCGGGCTCATCCTGCACCGCCGGAGCTTTCCACCACCAGACCATGCGGCCGGTGATCATATCCGGTATTAGACCCCGTTTCCAGGGCTTGTCCCAGAGTGCAGGGCAGATTGCCCACGTGTTACTCACCCGTTCGCCACTAATCCACCACCGAAGCGGCTTCATCGTTCGACTTGCATGTGTTAAGCACGCCGCCAGCGTTCGTCCTGAGCCAGGATCAAACTCTCCGTGAATGCTTCCCGGATATCCGGGTCGACACATCACGAGAGCGGAACCGCCGGAGGAATAACCCGACGATCCACAGCGTCCTCGCTGTTGTGTTTCAAAGGAACCACGCCCCCACAAACAGGGGGACGGGGTATCAACATATCTGGCGTTGACTTTTGGCACGCTGTTGAGTTCTCAAGGAACGGACGCTTCCATCGGAACCCTTTCACAGGCTCCTCCGGGCGCTTCCCTTCGGTGTTTTCCACCTTACCAGAGCTTTTCGTTCCGATTTCCCGGTCCGATTCCCTGGTCGCAACCTTTCACCGGGACTGTTCCCGGTGCCCGTTGCGGTGGAGCCGTAAACGTACTGGAGCGGGGCGCCCGGATGCAAATCGAGGCGCCCCGCCCGTCGTTGGACGTCAGACCTCCACGACGACCGGGAGGATCATCGGGCGCCGGCGGTAGGTGTCGGAGACCCAACGGCCCACCGCGCGGCGCACCAGCTGCTGAAGCTGGTGCGGCTCCGCCACGCCGTCCTGCGCCGCCTTGGCCAGCGCCTCGTCGATCTTCGGCGTCACGGCACTGAAGTCCTTGTCGTCGATGCCCGAGCCCCGCGACTGGAGGTGCGGCCCGCCGACGATCTTTCCGGTGCTGCTGTCGACCACCACGAAGATGGAGATGATGCCCTCGTCACCGAGGATGCGGCGGTCCTTCAGCGAGGACTCCGTGACGTCCCCGACCGACAGGCCGTCCACGTAGACGTACCCGGCCTGGACCTTGCCGCTGATCTTCGCCTTGCCGTCCACGAGGTCGACGACGACACCGTCCTCGGCGATGACCACCCGGTCCCGGGGAACACCGGTGAGCGCGCCCAGCTCGGCGTTGGCCCGCAGGTGGCGCCACTCCCCGTGCACCGGCATCAGGTTCTTCGGCCTGCAGATGTTGTAGAAGTACAGCAGCTCGCCCGCCGAAGCGTGCCCGGAGACGTGGACCTTGGCGTTGCCCTTGTGCACGACGTTGGCGCCCCAGCGGGTCAGGCCGTTGATGACCCGGTAGACCGCGTTCTCGTTGCCCGGGATCAGGGACGACGCCAGGATGACGGTGTCGCCGTCGACGATGCGGATCTGGTGGTCGCGGTTCGCCATCCGGGAGAGCGCGGCCATGGGCTCGCCCTGGGAGCCCGTGCAGACGAGCACCACCTCGTCGTCCGGCAGGTCGTCCAGCGTCTTCACGTCCACCACGAGGCCGGCCGGGATGTTCAGGTAGCCGAGGTCGCGGGCGATCCCCATGTTGCGGACCATCGAACGGCCCACGAACGCGACCCGTCGGCCGTACTCGTGCGCGGCGTCGAGGATCTGCTGGATGCGGTGCACGTGCGAGGCGAAGCTCGCCACGATGATGCGCTTCTGTGCACCGGCGAAGACCTGGCGGAGCACCTGGGAGATGTCCCGCTCAGGGGGGACGAAGCCCGGCACCTCGGCGTTCGTGGAGTCGGACAGCAACAGGTCGATGCCCTCCTCGCCCAGGCGCGCGAAGGCCCGCAGGTCGGTGAGCCGGCCGTCCAGCGGCAGCTGGTCCATCTTGAAGTCGCCGGTGTGCACCACCATGCCTGCGGGGGTGCGCACCGCGACCGCGAGGGCGTCCGGGATGGAGTGGTTCACCGAGACGAATTCGCAGTCGAACGGGCCGATGCGCTCCCGGTGTCCCTCCCGTACCTCGAGGGTGTAGGGGCGGATGCGGTGTTCCTGAAGCTTCGCCTCGATCAGGGCGAGGGTCAGCTTGGAGCCGATCAGCGGGATGTCCGGCTTCTCCCGCAGCAGGTACGGGACGGCGCCGATGTGGTCCTCGTGACCGTGGGTGAGGACGATGCCCTCCACCTGATCGAGCCGGTCGCGGATCGAGCTGAAGTCCGGGAGGATCAGGTCGATGCCCGGCTGCTCCTCCTCGGGGAAGAGGACGCCGCAGTCGACGATGAGCAGGCGGCCGCCGTACTCGAAGACGGTCATGTTGCGGCCGATCTCGCCCAGGCCGCCGAGCGGAGTGACGCGCAGGCCACCCTCGGCGAGTTTCGGCGGCGGGCCGAGTTCGGGGTGCGGATGACTCAAAAGACTCTCCTCACCACTCGCGCCACGCACCCTGCGAGGGCACGTGGCGCGAGCGATATGTGTTCACTTGCCTGTGTTCTCGGTATGCAGTTGTGCGGTATGCAGTTGTGAAGTCCGTGTCTAGAGATGTACCCCGCCGGCGGCGAGGTCGAGCTTGAGCTGCTCGGTCTCCTCGGGCGACAGCTCCACCAGCGGCATGCGCAGCGATCCGGCCGGCAGGCCCTGGAGAGCCAGCGCCGCCTTGCAGGTGATCACACCCTGGGTGCGGAACATCCCGGTGAAGACCGGGAGCAGCTTCTGGTGGATCTCCGTCGCCTTGACGACGTCGCCGCTGAGATGGGCCTCCAGCATCGCGCGCAGCTCCGGGGCCACCACATGGCCCACGACGGAGACGTAACCGATGGCGCCGACGGAGAGCAGCGGCAGGTTGAGCATGTCGTCGCCGCTGTACCAGGCGAGGCCGCTGGTGGCGATGGCCCAGCTGGCGCGGCCGAGGTCGCCCTTGGCGTCCTTGTTGGCCACGATGCGCGGGTGCTCGGCGAGCCGGACGATCGTCTCGGTGTTGATGGGGACGCCGCTGCGGCCGGGGATGTCGTAGAGCATCACCGGCAGCTCGGTGGCGTCGGCGATCGCGGTGAAGTGGCGGTAGAGCCCCTCCTGCGGCGGCTTGCTGTAGTACGGAGTGACCGCGAGCAACCCGTGTGCGCCGGCATGCTCGGCCTCGCGGGCGAGCTTGAGGCTGTGCGCGGTGTCGTTGGTACCGGCTCCGGCGACGACGTGGGCGCGGTCTCCGACGGCCTCCACGACCGCACGGACGAGCTGGGATTTCTCCGCATCGCTGGTGGTCGGGGACTCGCCGGTGGTGCCGTTGACGATCAGCCCGTCGTTGCCGGCGTCGACCAGGTGGGCGGCGAGCCGCTGGGCGCCGTCGACGTCGAGCGCACCGTCCGCGGTGAACGGCGTGACCATGGCGGTCAGGACCCGCCCGAAGGGCGTCTGCGGTGTGGAGGTCGGAGCCATGGGTCCCACGCTACTCGCAGGGGACGCCCGGTCGCTTCCTCGGGGCTCTCGGAGAGGACACCGGCACTGCCTGCTCGGGGGTTCAGGCAGTGCCGGGTCCGTCCAACCACCCTAGAGGAACTTCGTGAAACGGTGCAATACGGACACAGTCGGCCTCTCGGGCGATGCTGCGTTCCGGCACCGGCCCCGATGCCGCGGTCCCACCCGATCGGCGCGCCGGACGGCGTGTCCCCCGCGCGGCGTCAGGGCGCCACCCGGCCGTTCTTGTTGAACGCCGCGTGGGTGAGCGGCATCAGCTCGGCCCACTGCGCCTCCATCGCCTCCGCCACCATCTCGATCTCACGCTGCGGGAACGAGGGCGTCTTCGCCAGCTCGTGCCGGGTGCGCAGGCCGAGGAAGTGCATCAGTGAGCGGGCGTTGCACGTCGCGTACATCGAGGAGTACAACCCGACCGGCAGTACGGCGCGCGCCACCTCGCGGGCGACGCCGGCGTCGAGCATCTCCAGGTAGGCGGTGTACGCCTGCTGGTACGACGCGGTCATCGCCCCCTCGACCAGCTTGAGCTGCTCGGGCGAACCCTCCACGAACTCGTACTTGCCCGGACGGCCCTGCTGCACCAGCTTCCGCGCCTCGTCCGGCACGTAGAAGACCGGCTCCAGCTGCCGGTACCTCCCCGACTCCTCGTTGTATGACCATCCGACCCTATGACGGTGGAACTCGCGGAAGACGAAGAGCGGTGCGCTGACGAAAAAGGTCATCGAGTTGTGCTCGAACGGACTGCCGTGCCGGTCGCGCATGAGGTAGTTGATGAGCCCCTTGGACCGCTCGGGGTCCTTCGTCAGCTCGTCGAGGGACTGCTCGCCGGCAGTGGAGACCCGTGCGGCCCACAGCACGTCGGTGTCGGCCGCGCTGTGCTTCACCAGCTCGACGGTCATGTCGCTGCGGAAGCGGGGGCTGGGGGCTGTGCTGCTGTCGGCTTCGGACACCGGCGGTTCCTTCCAGGTTCTTGCATCGCTGCGCCGCTGCATCGCTGCGCCGCTGCGTCGCGTTCGCGGCGGCGCTCAGCCTACGGGCCGCCACCGACAATGCGGGCATCCGGGGACACGGCCCACGGCCCGAGGTGGTTCACGCGGCGCCGTCTCGCTAGTCTCACCGGGCACGCCCCGACCGACCGCGACCGAGGAACCGCCGTGCCCCTGAACTTCCTGACGGCCGACCACGCCCCGGTCGTCCCCGCACACGATGCCGACCGTCCGCTCCCGCACGAAGAGCGCGCACGCTGGCGGCGCCCGTACCGCCTCGGTCCGTGGCGGGTCGCGGGCGCGGCGGTGGTGCTGCTGCTCACCTCGTACGTGCTGATCTCCGCGGTCATCCTCGCCATGGCGGGGCAGCTCACCGGCGCCGCCGTCTTCGCCGCGGTGGCCGCGCTGATGACGGCCGCGGCGCTGCGCGCGCTGCGGATGGGCGTGTGGGTGAGCGGCGCCGGACTGCGTCAGGTCGGGCCGCTGTACACCGTGACGCTCCCGTGGGCGGAGGTGGCCGCGGTGCGCACGGCGCAGCAGCCGGTGAAGTGGCTGGGGCTGCCGCGGACCGTGCAGGGGCAGGCGCTGGTGGTCGAGCGGGCGCGCGGCGGTTCGGCTCTGCGGACGCAGCTCACCACGCACAACGCGGACTTCCTGAACCGTCCGGAGGCGTTCGACCGGGCCGCCGACGTCATAGAGGGCTGGTCGGCGGAGGCGCGCGGGGCGCAGGGCGAGCAGGGAGCGCGCTGAGTCGCCGCCCGCCGCCGGTCTCGGCGTGTGCAGGAGGCCCCGGCCGGGCGGACCGGCCGGGGCCTCCTGCGCGTCGCGGCGGTCAGCCCTCCTGGGACCAGTCGTAGAAGCCGCGGCCGCTCTTGCGGCCCAGGTGGCCGGCCTCCACCTTCTCCACCAGCAGCGCGGGCGGCGCGAAGCGCGGGCCGAGTTCCCGCTCCAGGTAACGGGCGATGCCGAGACGGACGTCGAGGCCGACGATGTCGGTGAGCTTGAGGGGCCCGGTCGGATGGCCGTATCCGAGGGCCATGGCGGCGTCCACGTCCTCGGCGGAGGCGACGCCGGACTCCACCATGCGGATGGCCTCCAGACCGAGGGCGACGCCGAGGCGGCTGCTGGCGAACCCCGGTGCGTCCTGCACCACGACGGCCGTCTTGCGCAGCTGCTCCACCCAGGCGACCGCGCGCTCGCGGAGACCGTCGGCGGTGGACGGCGCGAGGACCACCTCGACCAGCTTGCTGGCGGGCACGGGGTTGAAGAAGTGCAGGCCCAGCATGCGCTCCGGGCGGGCGAGCGCCTGGGCGAGGGTGTCCAGGGAGATGCTGCTGGTGTTGGACGCGATGACCGTGTCCGCGGCGACGGCGTCCTCGACCGCGCGCAACGTCGTCAGCTTGAGGTCGAGGTCCTCCGGTACCGCCTCGACGACGAGTCCGCTGCCGGCCAGGTCGGCGTGCGCGGTGACGGTGCGGAGCCGGCTCAGCGGCTCGGCCGGGTCATCGATCTTGCCGCGGTCGGCGCTCGCCCGCAGGGCGCGCTCGACGCGTGCGGCCGCCGCGTCGGCGGCCTGCTTGTCCCGTTCCAGGAGGGTCACTTCGCTGCCGGCGAGCAGCAGGGCGTGGGCGATTCCGGCGCCCATCCGCCCGCCGCCGACGACGCCGCAGACGAGCGGCAGCTGGGTCGGGGATGCGGTCGGCTGTCCGGTCTCGGTCATGTGCGTCCTCCCTGTCGTCGCAGGCCACCGGCGGAGTGACCTCGGTAGGTGTTCCTATCGCACGGCGCGGCGCCCGCTCCGGCCGGGTCAGCCTTCGCGCGGGGCGCGGCCGTCGTGCAGGGCGATGGCGCGCTGCATGGCTTTGCGGGCCCGGGGGGTGTCGCGGGCGTCGTGGTAGGCGACGGCGAGCCGGAACCAGGTGCGCCAGTCGCCGGGCTCGGCCTCGGCCTCGGCCTTGCGGCGGGTGAAGACCGCGTCGGCGGAGTCCCGGTCGATGCGTCCGCTGGGGGTGCGCCGCAGTTCGTCCTCGGGCAGTCCGCCCTCCGCCTCCAGTTCGCGCGCCAGCCGATTGGCGGAGCGCGCGAAGCGCGTGGTGTGCCAGAGGAACCACAGGCCGATCGCGGGCAGCGCCAGGACCGCCAGGCCGAAGGCCACGGTGACCGCCGTGCCCTGCCGGATCAGCGCCACGCCCCGGCCGCCGACGAGGACGAAGTAGACGACCAGGACGGCGGCGAGGGTGAAGTAGGTGAGGCGGGCGCGCACGGGCTCAGTCCAGGTCCATGAACGCGTCGAGACCGTACGTCAGGCCCGGCGCGGAGACCACGCGCCGCACGCCCAGGAGCACGCCCGGCATGAACGAGCCGCGGTTCATGGAGTCGTGCCGCAGCGTGAAGATCTCGCCCTCGTCGCCGAACAGGACCTCCTGGTGGGCGACCAGCCCGCGCAGGCGGACCGCGTGTACCGGAACGCCGTCGACGTCGGCGCCGCGGGCGCCTTCCAGGGTGGTGGACGTCGCGTCGGGCTGCGGTGCGCAGCCTGCCTCGCGGCGGGCGTCGGCGATGAGCTGCGCGGTGCGTACGGCGGTGCCGCTGGGTGCGTCGGCCTTGTTGGGGTGGTGCAGTTCGACGACCTCGACGGACTCGAAGAAGCGTGCCGCCTGCTCGGCGAAGCGCATGGTGAGCACGGCGCCGATGCCGAAGTTCGGTGCGATGAGCACGCCGGTGTCCGGGGACTCGGCAAGCCGGGCGCGCACCGTCTCGAGGCGTTCGTCGGTCCAGCCGGTGGTGCCGACGACGCCGTGGATGCCGTTGCGGACGAGGAAGTCGAGGTTGCCCATGACGGCGTCCGGGTGGGTGAGGTCGATGGCGACCTGTGTCCCGGCGTCGGTGAGGGCGGCCAGGTCGTCGTCACGGTCGACGGCGGCGACCAGATCCATGTCGTCGGCGTTCCGGACCGCCTTGACGGCCTCGGAGCCCATCTTTCCCTTGGCGCCGATGACGGCGACCCGCAGCGTGCTCATGCGTCTTCCAAGTCCTCGGGGGTGTACGGGGGTGCGGTCAGGTGACCGCGTCGTGGAGGTGGGCGGTCTGCCGGTCGGTGAGCGGGCCGATGGCCGAGAGCGACGGCCGGGCGGTCAGCACGTCGCGGGCGACGGCCCGCACGTCGTCGGGGGTGACGGCGGCGATCCTGGCGAGCATCTCGTCCACGGACATCTGCTCCCCCCAGCACAGCTCGCTCTTGCCGAGCCGGTGCATCAGCGCGCCGGTGTCCTCCAGTCCCAGCACGGTCGAGCCGGAGAGCTGGCCGACGGCGCGGCGCACTTCCTCGTCGGTGAGTCCGTCGCGCGCGACCTGGTCGAGTTCGTCCCGGCAGATCTTCAGCACGTCCGGCACCTGGCTCGCGCGGCAGGCGGCGTACACGGAGAAGAGGCCGCAGTCGGCGAAGCCGGAGGTGTAGGAGTAGGTGCTGTAGGCCAGGCCGCGCTTCTCGCGGATCTCCTGGAAGAGCCGGGAGCTCATGCCGCCGCCGAGTGCGGCGCTGAGCACGCCGAGGGCCCAGCGGCGTTCGTCGTTGCGGGAGACGCCGGGCATGCCCAGCACCAGGTGGGCCTGTTCGGTCGTGCGTTCCAGGACGTCGACGCGGCCTGCTCCGCGCAGGGTCTTGGCGCCGGTGCGGGGGCCGACGGGTTCGGCGGCCGCCCTGCGGGCGAGCGCGCCGGAGCGTTCGAAGGCCTCCTGGACGCGGCGTACGACCAGGTCGTGGTCGAGGTTGCCGGCGGCGGCCACGACGAGGCGCGTGGGGTCGTAGTGCCGCCGGTAGAAGCGGGCGATCTGGTCGCGGGTGAGGCCGTTGACGGTGTCGACCGTGCCGAGGACGGGCCGGCCCAGGGGGGTGTCGCCGAACATGGTGCGGGCGAAGAGGTCGTGCACGCAGTCGCCGGGGTCGTCGTCGGTCATCGCGATCTCCTCGAGGATCACGCCGCGTTCGGCGTCCACCTCGGCGGGGTCGATGACGGAGTCGGTGAGCATGTCGCTGAGGACGTCGATCGCCAGCGGCAGGTCGGTGTCGAGGACACGGGCGTAGTAGCAGGTGAACTCCTTCGCGGTGAAGGCGTTCATCTCCCCGCCGACGGCGTCCAGCGCGGCGGAGATGTCGAGGGCGGAGCGCCGCTGCGTGCCCTTGAACAGCAGGTGCTCCAGGTAGTGGGTCGCTCCGTTCAGGGCGGGGGTCTCGTCGCGCGAACCGACGTGCACCCAGATGCCCAGCGTGGCGGACCGCACGGTCGGCAGCGTCTCGGTGACGACGCGCAGGCCCCCGGGGAGCACGGTGCGCCGGACGGTGTCGGCCGCGGTCGCACCGTCCGGGAGCGTCGATGTACGGGCGACGGCCCCCCCCTCGGTGGAGGGGCGGGCCGTCGCGCGGGGGTCGGACGTCACTGGGAGGCGTCGTCCTTCCCGTCCGCGCCGTCGTCGGAGCCGTTCTCCTCGTCCTCCAGGACGGGGATGAGGGACAGCTTGCCGCGCTGGTCGATCTCGGCGATCTCGACCTGGACCTTCTGGCCGACGCCGAGGACGTCCTCGACGTTCTCCACACGCTTGCCGCCGACGATCTTGCGGATCTGCGAGATGTGGAGCAGACCGTCCTTGCCGGGGAGCAGGGAGACGAAGGCACCGAAGGTGGTGGTCTTGACGACCGTGCCCAGGTAGCGCTCGCCGACCTCGGGCATCGTCGGGTTGGCGATGCCGTTGATCGTGGTGCGGGCGGCCTCGGCGGACGGGCCGTCGGTGGCACCGATGTAGATGGTGCCGTCGTCCTCGATGGAGATGTCGGCGCCGGTGTCCTCCTGGATCTGGTTGATCATCTTGCCCTTGGGGCCGATGACCTCGCCGATCTTGTCCACCGGGATCTTGACGCTGATGACGCGCGGAGCGTGCGGCGACATCTCGTCCGGGATGTCGATGGCCTCGTTCATCACGTCGAGGATGTGCAGCCGGGCGTCGCGGGCCTGCTTGAGGGCCGCGGCGAGCACCGAGGCGGGGATGCCGTCGAGCTTGGTGTCCAGCTGCAGCGCGGTGACGAAGTTGCGCGTGCCGGCGACCTTGAAGTCCATGTCGCCGAAGGCGTCCTCGGCACCGAGGATGTCGGTCAGCGTCACGTAGTGCGTCTCGCCCTCGATCTCCTGCGAGATCAGGCCCATGGCGATACCGGCGACGGGGGCCTTGAGCGGCACACCGGCGTTCAGCAGCGACATGGTGGAAGCGCAGACGGAGCCCATGGAGGTGGAGCCGTTGGAGCCGAGCGCCTCGGAGACCTGCCGGATGGCGTAGGGGAACTCCTCACGCGTCGGCAGCACCGGCGTGATGGCGCGCTCGGCCAGCGCGCCGTGGCCGATCTCGCGGCGCTTGGGCGAACCCACGCGGCCGGTCTCGCCGACGGAGTAGGGCGGGAAGTTGTAGTTGTGCATGTAGCGCTTGCGGGTCACCGGGGAGAGGGTGTCCAGCTGCTGCTCCATACGCAGCATGTTCAGCGTGGTGACGCCCAGGATCTGGGTCTCGCCGCGCTCGAACAGCGCCGAACCGTGCACCCGCGGGATCGCCTCGACCTCGGCGGCCAGCGTACGGATGTCCGTGACGCCGCGGCCGTCGATGCGCTTCTTCTCCTTGATGACGCGCTCGCGCACCAGGGACTTGGTCAGCGTCCGGTAGGCGGCCGAGATCTCCTTCTCGCGCCCCTCGAACTGCGGCAGCAGCTTCTCGGCGGCCAGACCCTTGACGCGGTCCAGCTCGGCCTCGCGCTCCTGCTTGCCGGCGATGGTGAGCGCCTGCGAGAGCTCGTCCTTGACGGCGGAGGTGAGGGCCTCGAGGACGTCGTCCTGGTGGTCCAGGAAGATCGGGAACTCGCCGGTCGGCTTGGCGGCCTTGGCGGCGAGGTCGGACTGCGCGCGGCACAGCACCTTGATGAAGGGCTTCGCGGCCTCCAGGCCGGCGGCCACGATCTCCTCGGTGGGAGCCTCGGCACCGCCCTTGACCAGCTCGAAGGTCTTGTCGGTGGCCTCGGCCTCGACCATCATCACCGCGACGTCGCCGTCCGGCAGCACACGGCCGGCGACGACCATGTCGAAGACGGCGTCCTCCAGCTCGGTGTGCGTGGGGAACGCCACCCACTGGCCGTTGATCAGGGCGACGCGGGTGCCGCCGATCGGGCCGGAGAAGGGCAGGCCGGCCAGCTGCGTGGAGCAGGAGGCGGCGTTGATGGCGACCACGTCGTACAGGTGGTCGGGGTTGAGCGCCATGATCGTCTCGACGATCTGGATCTCGTTGCGCAGGCCCTTCTTGAAGGAGGGGCGCAGCGGCCGGTCGATGAGGCGGCAGGTGAGGACGGCGTCCTCGCTGGGCCGGCCCTCGCGCCGGAAGAAGGAACCGGGGATCTTGCCCGCGGAGTACATCCGCTCCTCGACGTCCACCGTCAGCGGGAAGAAGTCGAGCTGGTCCTTCGGGTTCTTGGAAGCGCTGGTGGCCGACAGCACCATGGTGTCGTCGTCCAGGTACGCGACGGCGGAGCCGGCGGCCTGCTTGGCCAGGCGGCCCGTCTCGAAGCGGATGGTGCGGGTGCCGAAGGAGCCGTTGTCGATGACTGCCTCGGCGTAGTGGGTCTCGTTCTCCACCAGGGATATCTCCTCGTCTGCGTCCGTCGCCCGTGTGGCGGCGGACCGTCTGGGCGGGACGCTCCCTGGGCGGTGCCGGTCTTCGATCGAAGCACCCGGCTCCGTGCGGCGCGCTGTGCGCCACTGTGTCCGGGGGCCACTACCGAGGACCGGCGTCGTGGGACGCGCCCGGCCTTACTCGGGTCGTGCGGGTCGTGCGGTTGTGCTGTGTGGTTGTGGGACCAGGTTACTCACCTTCCGCCCCACACGAGATATACGAGGGGAGCGGCTCCCGTGTCGCGGGAACCGCTCCCCTGTATTCCGCTGCTAGCGGGCGGCGCCGGCCGCGCCGCGGCGGATGCCGAGGCGGTCGACCAGGGCACGGAACCGCTGGATGTCCTTCTTCGCCAGGTACTGCAGCAGGCGGCGGCGCTGGCCGACCAGGAGCAGCAGACCACGGCGGGAGTGGTGGTCGTGCTTGTGGGCCTTCAGGTGCTCGGTGAGGTCCGAGATGCGCGCGGAGAGCAGGGCCACCTGAACCTCGGGGGAGCCGGTGTCACCCTCCTTGGTGGCGAACTCGGACATGATGGACTTCTTCCGGGCAGCGTCGAGAGACGACACGCGTACTCCTCATGGGTTGAGCCGCCGAGCGTCCCCGGTCTACTGCACAGGGAGTCTTCGGTCACTCGACAGGCCCGGTCAGCTTACCAGCGGACGCGGACGCCTCCGCCCACCCCCCTGCGGACGCCGTGCGGCGTGGGCAGGGGGGCGGGCGGAGGTCCATCGTGCGCCGGGGTGGCGGGTGGCGGGTGGCGGGTGGCGGGTGGCGGGTGGCGGGTGGCGGGTGGCGGGTCAGCCGATGAGACCACGCATCTCGCTGTAGACGTCGTGCACCGCGAGGCACAGCGGGATCAGCGTGAGCAGCACGAAGGTCTCGGAGATCTCCATGAAGCGACCCCAGAAGGGGGAGAGACCGGTGCGGGGGATGATCAGTCCGATGGCCGTGACCAGCGCCGCGGCGGCCGCGATGGAGGCGGCGATCCAGATGGTGCGGAAGTCCATGCCGGTGCTGTCGCCCAGGAGCATGTCGCGGACCAGCTCGGTCGGCGAGTTCAGGGAGAGGCCCAGGGCGAGCAGTGCCAGGGCGCCGAGGCCGGCGATCAGGGCGCAGGAGACCTGCGAGGTGTAGCGGAAGAGGCGGGCGCGGAGCAGCATCGCCAGGCCGGCGGCCAGGGCCAGGAGCTGCGCCCAGCCGTCGTCGGAGAAGCCGAGCACCGACGCGGCACCGATGACCACGGCGCAGAAGCCGCCGACCAGGCCGACGAGGAGTTCGTGGCCGCGGCGGGCCTGGGTGGCGATGCGTTCGCCGTCGACCGGGCCCTGGATCTCGCGGCCGCCCTCGCGGTCGGACGCGCCGGGGCCGCCGGCGCGCGGCTCGAAGCCGACGGGGAGGCGTGCGAAGCGTGCGGAGAGCCCGGGCAGGAAGGCGATGGTGCCGACGGCGAGGGGTGCGGCGACGGCGGCGGCCTCCACCGGCTCGATGTCCGACAGGATCGCGATGAAGGTGATGAGGCTGCCGACGGCCGCCGCGACGGCGGCGGAGACGAACGGCCCGTCGCCGCTGGGGGTGATGGCGATCAGCACGACGGAGGCGAGCAGCACGGCGACGCAGCCGAGGAGGAACTGGAGACGGCCGATGCCGTCTCCTTCGCCGAGCGGCAGGGCCCCGGAGCCGGCGATCATGATGTGCGGCATCGCGCCGAGGCCGAGCGCGATGGACGAGGCCCGGTCGTCGTAGACGCGGGCGCGGACGCAGGCGAGCGCGACCAGCAGCACGCCGGCCGCGGCGGCGATGATGCCCGGCAGGCCGTGCATGTCGTGCTTGACCGGGTCGGCGAACCAGAGCGCGAAGGCCATGAGGACGAGGAGGACGCCGCCGCCGGTGAGTCCGGCGATGCGCATCAGCTTCTCGTTCCACAGCGTGCGGTCGCTGCGGACCGCGGAGGCCACGGCGTCGCTGACGTCGTCGAACACGGCGGCGGGAAGCGAGTCGGCGAAGGGGCGCAGCAGCAGCACCTCGCCGTCCCGGATGCCGTTGCCCGCGAGTGAGAGGCCCGCCTCGAGCACCCCTCCGTCGCGGCGGACCAGATGGTAGCCGGACAGCGACCCCTCGGCCGCGCCGCCGGAAAGCCGGGCGATCTCCGGGTAGACGTCGCTGAGCGGCACCCCCTCGGGCAGCGCGACATCGATCCGCCCGCCGGGCGCTACTACCGTGACGCGGCAGAAGCCGGTCGCTGCGGTCGTGGCCACCTTGATATTCCCCCTTGCTCGGTACGCGGTACCCGGCACGTCGGTGCGCGGCGTCCGGCGACTCGTTGAATCACGACAACTCGGGCGCTTACAGAACCGCCCGCATGCCCCTCGCCGCAGAATCTTCTCGGCGAGAGAGCGCGGGTCACCTTACCGCCCTCGGTCGGCGGTCACTCCTCCCGGAGTGCCCCTGCTCACCCGCTAGGATCAACGCCTGCATGACCGGTAGCTGTTGCAGAGGCGGGGGCATCGGTGCGCAATTGCGAATCTATCGTGAAGGATTGATGTATCGGTGAGTGTGGTCATCGTGAAGCGGCAGCCACGGGTCATGCCGCCGACCGTGCCAGAGGGGGAAGTCCGGCTCGAATCGCCTCCGGAAATTCCGCGGGAAGGCGACCAGGACGTCTGGATGAATCTCCTGCCGGTCATGGGCATGGGCGGTTCCGTCGCGTTCTTCTTCATCAGCGACCAGGCGTACATGAAGGTCGTCGGCGGGCTCATGCTCTTCTCGACGATCGCCATGGCGGTCGCGCAGTTCGTGAAGGCCCGGCGCGGGGGGCGCGCCCAGATGCCGCAGGAACGGAGGGACTACTTCCGTTATCTCGACCAGGTGCGCAAGGACGTGCGCAAGACGGCCGAGGCGCAGCGGCACGCGCAGCTCTACCAGCACCCCGATCCCGACCAGTTGTGGGCGATCGTCGGTGACGCGAAACGGTTTTGGGAACGGCGTCCGGCCGACAACGACTTCTCCTCGGTCCGCATCGGCACCGGCTGGCAGCAGCTCAACACCCCGCTCGTCGCCCCGGAAACGGCTCCCAAGGAAGAACTCGAGCCGCTTACCGCCGAGGCGATGAAGTCCTTTCTGGACATTCACCGTTCGCTTCCGGATCTCCCCATCGCGGTCAGTCTCCGCGCCTTCTACCACGTGGTCGTCACCGGCACCACGGACGAGGTGTACGGGAACGTGCGCGCGGCCGTCGGCCAGCTGACGTCGCTGCACTCCCCCGAAGAACTGATGGTCGCGGTCGTCTCCCACCCGGGGTCGATGGCCGAGTGGGACTGGACGAAGTGGCTGCCGCACGCCCAGCACCCGTCGCAGGCCGACGGAGCCGGCCAGGCGCGGCTGTTCTTCGACGACCTCGGGCAGCTGGAGGACTCGCTGTCGAGCCAGCTCGAGGGCCGCGCGCGCTGGACCCGGGACGGCACCCCCGTCACGGATCAGGCGCACCTGGTCGTGGTCCTCGACGGAGGATCCATCCCGCCGGACTCGGTGCTCGCGGGCGCGGAGGGCCTCCAGGGCGTCACCTTCCTCGAGGTGGCCCCCGGCACCCTCGACGACCAGATGTCCGGCGGCCTCACCGTGCACGTGCGGGAGAAGGCCCTGGACCTGTACGTCGGCCGCGAGTCGGCGTACTCGGGACGGCCCGACCTGCTCAGCTACGAGCAGGCGGAGGCGCTGGCCCGGCAGATGGCGCCGTTCCGCATGGGCAGCGGCGAGGAGGGCGAACCGCTGCTGTCCAACCTGGACTTCACCGACCTGATGGGCATCGGCGACGCCGGCTCGGTCGACGTGGCCCGCACCTGGCGGCCGCGTTCGCTGCACGAGCGGCTGCGGGTGCCGATCGGCATCGGCGGCGAGGGCGAGCCGGTGATGCTCGACATCAAGGAGGCCTCGCAGGAGGGCATGGGCCCGCACGGCCTGTGCGTCGGCGCGACCGGTTCCGGCAAGTCGGAGCTGCTGCGCACCCTCGTGCTGGGCCTGGCCGTGACGCACTCGTCGGAGACGCTGAACTTCATCCTCGCCGACTTCAAGGGCGGCGCGACGTTCACCGGCATGGCCGACATGCCGCACACCTCGGCCGTCATCACCAACCTGGCCGACGAACTCACCCTCGTCGACCGCATGCGCGACGCGATCACCGGTGAGCTCAACCGCCGGCAGGAACTGCTGCGCAAGGCGGGCAACTACGCCAACATCACGGACTACGAGAAGGCGCGCGCCGCCGGCGCGGCGCTGGACCCGATGCCGTCCCTCGTCCTGATCATCGACGAGTTCAGCGAACTGCTGGCCGCCAAGCCCGACTTCATCGAGATGTTCATTCAGATCGGCCGTATCGGCCGTTCGCTGGGTGTGCACATGCTGCTGGCCTCGCAGCGTCTGGAGGAGGGCAAGCTCCGCGGGCTGGACACCTTCCTGTCCTACCGCATCGGTCTGCGGACCTTCTCCGCCGCCGAGTCGCGCACCGCGATCGGCGTGCCGGACGCGTACCACCTGCCGAACGTGCCGGGCGCGGGCTTCCTCAAGTACGACACCGAGACGATGGTGCAGTTCAAGGCGGCCTACGTCTCCGGCGTGTACCGCGCGGCGGGCCCGACGCAGGTCAGCCGGTCGGCGCAGACCCGTTCCGCGCTGTTCACCGCCACCCCGGTGGCACTGCCCGTGCTGCCCGAGCCGGAGGTGGAGGACACCTCCGACCAGGTGGACGACGCGCTCGCGGACACCGTGCTCGACGTGATCGTGCAGAAGATGGTCGGCCAGGGCCCGTCGGCGCACCAGGTGTGGCTGCCGCCGCTGGACGAGGCGCCGTCCATCGACCAGCTGCTGCCGTCCCTCGCGGCGACGCAGGAACGCGGCCTCACCGCACCCGACTACACGGCGCTGGGCCGCCTCACCGTGCCGGTCGCCCTGCTGGACAAGCCGTTCGAGCAGCGCCGCGACGTGCTGTACCGCGACTTCTCCGGAGCGGCCGGTCACGGCCTGTTCATCGGTGGTCCGCAGTCCGGTAAGTCGACGCTGCTGCGGACGTTGATCACGTCCTTCGGACTCACCCACACGCCGGCCGAAGTGCAGTTCTACTGCCTCGACTTCGGCGGCGGCTCGCTGCTGGCGATGGAGGAGCTGCACCACGTCGGCGGCGTCGCCAACCGTCTGGACGGCGAGAAGGTCCGCCGTACGGTCAGCGAGGTCGTGGGCATCCTCAACGAGCGCGAGGAGTACTTCCGCTCCAACAACGTCGACTCGATCACCACCTACCGCCAGCGGCGGGCCGCGGGCCAGCTGCCGGACCAGAAGTGGGGCGACGTCTTCCTCGTCATCGACGGCTGGGCGACGTTCAAGAACGACTACGACATGCTCGAGGCCGACATCACCGACATCGCCACCCGCGGTCTCGGCTTCGGTGTCCACCTCGTCCTCACCGCCGCCCGCTACACCGAGGTGCGGCCGGCGTTGAAGGACCTGCTGCAGAACCGCGTCGAACTGCGGCTCGGCGACCCGTCGGAGTCGGAGATCGACCGGAAGATCGCGGCGAACGTGCCGGCCGGCATGCCCGGCCGCGGCCTGAGCCCGGACAAGCTGCACCTGATGACGGCGCTGCCGCGCATCGACGGCTCCTCCACCGTGGAGGACCTCTCGGACGCGACCCGGCAGACCATCCACGCCGTCAACGAGCACTGGACCGGGGAACCGGCGCCGTCCGTGCGCCTGCTGCCCACCATGCTGGACGCGGCCCGGCTGCCGAAGGGCTCCGACTACCCGGACTACGGCGTCGCCTTCGGCATCGACGAGTCCTCGCTCGCACCGGTCTTCGTCAACTTCGAGGCCGACCCGCTGTTCGTCGTCTTCGGCGAGAGCGAGTCCGGCAAGAGCGCGCTGCTGCGGCTGCTCATCCACCAGATCACCGAGCGGTACTCGCCGGACCAGGCGAAGATCGTCGTCGGCGACTACCGGCGTGCGCACCTCCAGGGCGTTCCCGAGGCCCACCTGTCGCGGTACTGCGCGGCGGCGCCGGCGCTCCAGGAGACGCTGGAGGGTCTGGCGGGTTCGATGTCGCGGCGCATGCCCGGCCCGGACGTGACCCCGGAGCAGCTGCGCAACCGCAGCTGGTACGACAGCCCGGACGCGTTCGTCGTCATCGACGACTACGACCTGGTGGCCACCGGGCAGAACCCGCTGATGCCGCTGCTGGAGTACCTGCCGTTCGCACGGGACGTGGGCCTGCGCGTCATCCTGGCCCGCTCCTCCGGCGGCGCCAGCCGCGCCCTGTACGAGCCGGTGATGCAGCGGATGAAGGAGCTGGGCGCACAGGGCCTGGTCCTCGCCGGCGAACGGTCCGAGGGCGCGCTGCTCGGCAACATCTCGCCGTCGCAGCTGCCCGCGGGCCGGGGGTACTTCCACACCCGGCGTCGCAGTGGCCAGCTCGTCCAGACGGGATGGATGCCGGCCCGCCACTGAGGCGTGCGGGCGTCGCGACCGCACCGGAGCCCGGGCAGGGGGCCCTTCCTCCGCCCGGGCTCCGGCCGTTCCCGGCCCGGCAGGGGATGGCGGCGCCGGGGCCCTGACGGCGGCCGGAGTCGTCTGATACCCGCCCGTGCGGAGGCCCGTACGTGCGAGGATGACGGAGGGCGACGGCCTCGTACCGTCCCCCGACACGTCACGACGAAGGAGGCGAGCGCCGATGGGCACGCAGCAGGAGAAGGACGAGCTGTACGCGATGGACATCTCCGACGCCGTCTGGGAGTCCGCACCCGGCGGCCCCGAGGACGAGAAGGTCGAGATCGCCCACCTCCCCGGCGGTGCCGTGGCCATGCGCAACTCCAAGCACCCGGAAACGGTGCTCCGCTACACCGAGGCCGAGTGGCGCGCGTTCGTCCTCGGCGCCCGCGACGGCGAGTTCGACCTGGACCCCACTCCGGAGAACGGCGGCGTG
Organism: Streptomyces hazeniae; assembly: GCF_031845485.1. Classification (NCBI taxonomy): domain Bacteria; kingdom Bacillati; phylum Actinomycetota; class Actinomycetes; order Kitasatosporales; family Streptomycetaceae; genus Streptomyces; species Streptomyces hazeniae. The sequence goes on along the minus strand of NZ_JAVREQ010000005.1, from coordinate 233,956 downwards.
CAGACCTCCTGAACCGGGACAGGGACCGGGAACGCGATGCGGGCCCGACCGAGCCGTCGCTCGGTCGGGCCCGCATCACACGGGGCGCAGCGTTTCGCGGTGCTCAGCTCCGCGCGGCACCCCGGAGCACGCTCTCCAGGTCTCGGCCGGGGGTCGTGCGTTCGCCGCTCAGGTTCGCCTGCGAGCGCTGCGCGTTCATCGGGCCCGCCCCGCCGGGGAGGGCGAGGACGCCGTACACGCCGGGCTCCCCGGCGAACCAGGCGCCCTGCTCCAGTTGCGGGTCCCAGCGGTTGTAGCGCCGCGGGTCCCGTGCGGCCATCGTCGGCGACCACGCCGACTCGTCACCGGAGGCAGGGGGCGTTCCCCCGGACAGACCGATCTGCACGGTGACGCCCGTGCCGTCCTTGCCGCCGGGGGCCTTGCGCACCGCCACCTGCCGCCAGGGGCATACCTCCAGCACCTTCCGCGCCTTCTTCACGCGGGACAGCGCGCCCAGGCAGGAGTAGAGCACGAAGACGTACCAGAGGAGGGCGAGTCCCCCGATCGCGGGCCCGAGCTGGTTGCTGCCGCGCTTGACGTAGTCGGTCTCCGCCGTCGCGTTCAGGACCACGCTGAGGGCGAAGAGGCCGACGAAGAGCAGGCTCCACAGCAGGAACCGCACTCTGATCCGGTTACGCGTCCCCTCCCATGCGGCGCGCGTCTCCGGGTGCGCGAACGCCGTGGCGTGCGGCGGCTCTTGTGACCTGTACATCGTGATGACTGCCCCTTCTCTGGCCGTTGTCCGGCCGTTTCCCCGGTCGCCGTCCGACCGGCCCTCGTCTCCGGCGGAGACCGGCCCGACGGGCCGGAGCTACTGCCCCCCGCCGCCGATGCCGGCGCGCTTCGCCCTGTCCCTGCGCTCCGGCGCGGCGGCCTGACGCTCCGGTTGCAGCGCCGGACCGTCGTTCGGGGCCACCCAGACCACGTCGCCGCTGCCGGGCACCAGCAGTACCCCTCCGAAGAGCTCGTCGCCCGCGAACCAGGCACCCTGCGAGAGGTTGCTCGTCCAGTGCGCGTCCGACCTGCCGACCTGCCTCCCGAGCAGCTTCGGCGACTTCTCGCCGCCCCGCCCCAGCCGGAGGATGTGCCCCCGGCCTCCGCTCGCCCGGTTGAGCACCTGCACGCGCTCCTCGCGCACGAACGGGTACGCCTCCAGCACCCGCCTGCACCGGCGCAGGGCGACCAGACGGCCCAGGCAGGTGTACGACCCGAACACCAGGGTCATCATGGCGAACGGCGCCAGCGGAATGAGGTAGTCGCTCTGCACGAGCACCACCGCTGCGACGAGGGCGGCCACCACGGCCAGCAGCACGGGGTAGCGCTTGAGCAGCGCGGACCGGAGCTCCGCCACGTGCGCGAGCGGCTCTCCCGTGTCCGTCGGCGGGGCTCCGGTGACGGGAGGGCGGGCGTCCAGCAGCGCCGTCGAGGCGAAGAAGCCCAGGACGGCCATGCCGATGATCCCCGGCATGGCCAGGAGGAACCAGCCGTCGGTCAGCACGAACAGCGTCAGCGCGTGGAAGAGGACGAACAGCCCTCCCCAGAAGGCCACACGTCGCCCCCCGGAGGGCCGGCCGGCGCTCCGCGCCGGGCGCGCGCGCGTCCGGGACGCGCTCCCGTCCGCTCGGTCCTCGGGTGTCATCCGAAATCGTTCCTCACTGCCTCCGCCGCGGAGCCCGGCTCCGGCTCCACGGCTCCGCTCGCGCCGTCGGCGAGCCCGGGATTGGTGAAGCTCACGGTACTCGCCACGCCCCGCAGCACGTTGCGGTAGTCGTCCGCGAGGTCCACGGAGGAGGTCACCAGCTGCACCGCGATGATCGCCGAGGACCGCACGTCCGGAATGGCGATGGTGCCCTGCCACACCGGCTGCTGTTCCGGCTCGTCTCCCCCGCCCTCGGGACGTCCGGGCGCCATGGTGCGGCGCACCGTCTCCGTTTGGAACCCCAGCCCGCACGGCAGCTCGACGGGGACGATGCCGGTCTCCGCCGACTCCCCGGCCCCGGAGGCCATCAGCGTCACGAGCGCGGCCTTCGGGTCGACGTTCCGGGTCTCGACGCTGAACAGCGTCAGCACCGACGTGGTGACGCCGCCCCGGTCGTCGGGGTGCATGCCCATGGCGCAGCCCTGCACGAGCCGCTTCTGCATCTCCCACATCACGATGCAGTAGAGCCGGAACACCTCGTCCGCCCGCTCCCGCACCTCCTCGGGCAGCGCGAGGATCTGCCGGGCGAGGTCGTCGAGGCGTTCCGCCGTCGGGTAGACGTCCAGCCGCAGATAGCCGTGCGGGATCTCGTACCAGAACGCCGGCGGCAGCCGTACGCCTCCGGCGCCCTTCGGCGCGCTCACAAGCGGATGCCCGTCACGAGTTCACCGAGCCCGTACTGCAGGTCGGAGATGCCGCCCGGCACGCCGTACGCGGCGGCTCCGGCCTTGGTGTACTCGGCCGCGTTGTGGCCGGCACCGGAGTCCGGCAGCACGCCGGCCGTCTCCAGCGAGGAGGCGGAGTTGGCCAGGACGTTCGCGCCGTTGATGCCGTACTGCAGGAGACCCGTGTTGGGGTCGGTGGCCACGTCGAGCGCCTTGAAGTTGAACGCCTCCACGCTCTCCCGGCCGAACGCGGTCGCTCTCGCGCCCATGGACATCGCCTCACCGCCCTCCCTGGCGGCGCCGGCGAGCATGCCGACCTCTCCGCCGGCCCTGGACAGCGCGCCGACCCCGGGGATCATGCCCATGCTGTCGCCCGCCATGGACGCCCAGGCGCTGAAGGCGGCCATGCCGCCGTGTTTGCCCATGAGTGAATCCCGGAAGTCCTCGCTCGCGAGGTTCTTCGCCATCGAGGCGGCGCTGGCGACGACGGCGATACCGGCGAAGAGCGGCGCCAGCGGGGTGGGGAAGAGGGCGAGCAGTCCGGCGATCGCGCCGATGGTGCCCGCGTGGTCCAGGAGGAACTGGCCGACGGCCTTGAGCCCGTCACCGATCGCGTTCAGCGTCCGCTCGAACCAGCCCGGCTCCTCGGGGGCCAGCCCGTCGTCGGCGACGTCGAGCGCTTCGGCGATCTTGTCGGCTTCCCGCTTGTGCTCGTCCTCGAGGTCCTTGGCCTTCTTGATGACGTCGTCGAACGCCTTGTTGGCGGCCTCGACCTTGCCCGCGGCCTCCCGGAGACGGCCCTCCGCGGCCCGCAGACGCGACGTGGCGGCGTCCGCCTCCGCCTGGCTGGGGTAGGTCTTACCGCCCAGGTCCAGGTCCGGGTCCTTCTTGACGTCGTCGTAGTCGCCCTGCGCGGTACTCGCCGCGCTCTTCTTGTCCTTCGCCTCGTCGTCGTACTTCTTGGCCAGGTCGCGGTTGGCGGTGAGGTCGCCGTCCCACCGTGCGAGCTGGACCGAAGCCTTCTCGACCGACTCGGCGGCCTTCTTCATGTACTCGGGCAGCTCGCCGTCCAGCGCGTCGCGGAACGCGGACGCCGCGTCGCCCTCCCAGTGGCTGCTCTCGCCGAGCAGACGCTCGATCTGCTGATGCGACGACCGCAGGGCCTTCGCGGCCCGGTCGACCTTGGTCTTGAGCGAATGCACTTCCGACGGCACACCCGGGACGGGGTTCCAGCCGAGGTTCGGATACGGGTTCGTCATCACTTGCCCCCGCCTGAAGTGCCCTGCTCGGCCATCTTCTTGAGGGCCTCCTCGAGGTTCTTCTCCATTTCCTCGTAGCTCAGCTTGTTCGCTTTCACGCCCTCACTGATGTTGCCGATCATCTCGCTCATCTGACCGGCCCCGTACTTCCACTGCTCCTGGAACTTGTTGCACGCCTCGTCCAGCCGCGACGTCCCGATCTCCGCGGACCGCACGTGCGACAGCGCCGTTCGTGCCTCGTCCAGGTTCTCGACGCTGTCCTTCAACGTCCGCACGAACTGGTCCAACTGGTCGGTGTCGGTCTTGAAACCGTCCCCCATGAATACACCTCTCCTGCGCAGCGAAGGCAGCCGTGGGCAAGGCAGGAAGGGACGAAACCGGTCGAACACCCCAGGCAGAACCGCTCGCGCCTCGCGATGGTGGCTGATTATACGAGCGGAGGCATCCTGCGTGGACAGGCCCGCGGAGAAGTACCAGGCATCCCCTGGGGCACGGATGAAACCGGGAACGCAGGGTGGGGCCCGCAGATCCCCTGCGGGCCCCACCGGGGGCTGCCCCACCACCGGGGCTGTGCCCTGTTACAGCTCGAAGGCCACCAGCGACGAGTCGTGATCCTCGCCGAGCGCACCGATGTCCTCGAGCGCGCCGATGGACCCCTTGTTGGACACCGAGGCGAGGAAGAGCCCGCCTTCGTGAAGGTAGGCCGCGTTCCATACGCCGAGCGTGTCTCCGACCCCGTCGAAGTCCTGCATCTCGTCCTCGTCACCGGTTTCGGGATCGAACGCGACGAGGGAAAAGGGGTCGGTGTCCCCGAGGTCGAACGTCCCGTTCGCCTCCTTCGTGGCGATCAGGCCCTCCTCCGCCCCCTGCACGAGGTCGTACCGCACATCGCTCGACGGTCCGGTGCTCCAGAGTTTGTCACCGGAGTCCATGTCGTAGCCGTCGACGGCCTCGTCGTTCTTGTGCCGCTGTTCCACCACGAGGGTGCCTTCGTGGGCGGCCACGGCAGGGCTGGGGCTGCCTCCGAGGAAAGCCGCGTCCTGTCCCAGCTTCCTGCCGCCCTCGATGCCCACCAGCCCCCGCGGCTTCCCGCCGTCGGAGAGAATCCGATACGCGCCTGTGGCCTCACGTGCCACGACGGGCGAGGTGGAGAGGACCTCTCCGTGGCTCTCGAGCGGGTCGGGCGAGGTGTCCTCGCGCTTCGCGACGTACTCCCAACGAGCCTTGCCGGTCGCCGGATCGATCTCCGAGACGGTGTACCGGAGAGCGCTCGGCGCCCCGAACTCGTCGACCTTCGTGGCGCAGCCGTAGCTCCGGACGAGCTGCGCTCCGCCGGTGAAGGTGCCCGTCGTGCATCCGTCGTCCGTGGGCAGTTCTTTCGCCGCCCACGCTTCCGAACCGTCCGCGAGCAGATAGGCCTGCTTGTCGTTGACCACGACGGCCTTGCCACTCACGGCCAGTGACGGAGGCTCGTCGAGGGTCTCGACCGGCATGTCCCAGAGAACCTCCCCGGTGGCCAGGTCGAGGGCGAAGACGGTGCTGCACGACCCGGTCTCGCCGAAGGCCAGCACGGCGACGCCTTCGCTCGCCACCGAAGAGGAAGCGCAGACGACCGTCCCCTCTCCTGGCACCGGCGTCCCCCACAGCCGCCGGCCCGAAGCGGGATCGAGGGCGCTGATGCCGTCAGTCTGCGCGCGAACGACAGCCTTGTCGGTGAACCACGTGGACAGGTAGTTCTGCCGGTCGGGCGATCCACCGGAGTACGGCAGGCTCCACAACGTCTGCCCACGGCCGAGCCCCAGCAGGAACCACGCTCCGGTCCCCGCGCCCGCTGTCAGGAGAACGAGCAGCACCAGAGACGTGATCAGACAACCGCGGCCCTTCTTCTTCTGCGCGGCCGGGGGCCGGTACGGCTGCGCTCCGGGCGGAACCGGCTGGCCGGGCAACCCGTAGCCGGGACCCTGCGTAGGTCCCTGCTGACCCGGGCTCCACGCCGGCGGCACCGTGGGCGGTGCCGGCGGGAGCGGAGGCTGCTGGTGCTGACCGCTCGGCGGTTGCTGGGGATAGCTCATGCCATCGCCTTCCTCACGTAGTCGGCCCACGCCTCCTCGAATTCCGCTGTGCCCATGCCCGTTGCCTTCCGCAGCTGGGCGTCCAGCTTCTCGGGCTTCTTGTAGTGGTCGGTGACGAAGGTGAAGGCCGCGTCCTCGCCGCCCTTCTCGGCGATGAAACGAAGGGCGAGGTAGCCCAGGGTGTAGTTCGGGTTCCCGTCACCCGGCGCGTAGAAGGTGGCGCTCTGCGGCAGTCTGCCGTCGAAGCTTCCCCCGATACGCGTCTTCATCGCCGCGATCTCGGCCTCGGCGGTTGCCTTGTCCTCGCGGAACGCCATGTAGTCGCCGAAGCCCTCCACCACCCAACGCTGCGTGTCTCCGTCGGTGACGTGGCCTTCGGTGTGCGCGATCATCGCGTGGGCGATCTCGTGACGGCTGATCTCCAGGGGACCTCCGGGCCACCTGTGGGGCTGGAAGCGTCCGCTGCCCGTGTCGATGACGATTCGGGCTCCGCCGACGTGGATGTCGCGGTCTTCCTCGCTCCCGCCGCGCGACGGCAACGCGTAGGCGACGCCTGCCTCGCTCGTCGAGTCGGTCTTCTTCTTCCGGTAGAGCTTCTCGTAGCTCTGCCGGTCGTTCTCCAGAGCGACGACGAAACCCGGCATGGCCGGCGCCTCCTGCGGGCCGGCCGCCTCCCACGCCGCCAGGTTCTCCTCGGCGGCCTGCTCGACGAGGGGCGCGAGGCGCCTCGCGTGATCGATCTTCTTCTGGTCGGCCAGGACGAGCACGTGATCCTTGCGGATCGCCGCCATGTCCTCGTACAGGTCCCACGGCGCCGGGTGGTACACGAGGCCACCCCGTCCGAGGTACTTCCGGTCCGAACCGGCCACCTTCGTGACCTTGAGCTCGGCATCCTGCGAGGGCTTCTCGACGGTCCAGCTGTACCACTCCGCCACCGGGGTGACGTCGACGTCCTCGATCTGGTGGACGAAGGCGACGTCGACCACCAGCGAGGCCCCCTGCCCGTAACTGTCGGTTCCCCGCCCTTCCTTCGCCGAGAGCGCGTACGACGTCTCGCTGAAGGACACCTTCCGAAGATTGTCGAACAGGTCGCGCTGTTCGCTTTTCACGTCCTCACCGACGAAGGGCGCCAGGAACGCCTCCAGGTCCCCCTCCTCCAGGGCCCTGCCGTGGTCGTCGAGGATCTCGGTGATCTCCTCGTCCGAGATCGTGGTCGTATTGCCGCCGCCACCCGCCACGGGGCCGGTCGCCGGCGTTTCGTCCGCACGCATGGCGAAGCCATAGATCAGGCCCCCGATGGCCAGCACCGCCAGCAACCCGACACCGCTCACCACCCACTTCAGCGCACCGCCCGACTTCCGTTCAGGCGGCGGCGGCCCCATGGGCGGAGACCCCATCGGGGCCGGCCCAGGCTGTCCGTACACGCCGGGAGATGGCTGAGGAGGTGGTGGAGAACCGTTCCACGGCGGCTGTTGATGCGACATCAGGTTTCCTCGGTACAGGCAGGAGACCAGCAGCGGCCGACCCCGACCGCAACCCCCCGCACAGCGACGTGACTCAAGCGCCTGCTCACGAACAGGCGACCAGTACCGTACGCCACCACCGTTGCACGACGCGCAACTGCCCCGTGCAGCTCGCGAGAAAGCCCGGCTCGGCCTCAGGCATCACCTGACGAACCGAGCTGGGAAACGGCGACTTCGCTCACTTGCAGACTCGCAGCTCCAGGTGCATTCAATACCCCTTCATGCGCGTGGAGTTGGCCTCGCCAACCGCAGTGAAGACAACCCCGGATGATGCGCAGCCGTCGAGTGCATCGCGTACTCCACCTGCAACGCAGCGTGAAGACTTCGTAACGATCCGGCGAGATCGCGGACTTGGGAGGAGATCCGGTGATCTTGTGCGGGATCCTTCTCCGGTTGTCAACTAACGGCTCTCGTCCGGGCATCCGGGGCGAGGGGGAGATCCGGGGGCCGCGCATGGGCTACGAAGTCGATCCGCAGACGTTGCGATCGGCGGCCAAGAAGATCAAGGACGCCGTCTCGAAAGCAGATGACGTCAAGGTCAAAGAACTTGGCGCCACCGCTCCCGAGTTCGGCCACGAGGAAGCGCAGAAGGCGTACTCGGAACTGATGGCCACATGGGACGAGGCGCTCACGAACACGCTCAAGAAGGACGCTGAAGCTTCCGCGGAGAAGCTGGAGAGCACGGCTTCGAACTACGAATCGGCGGAGACCGCGGCAGACAACTCCTTCACGTCACCCGCACTCGGACCGATGTAGCAGAGGGGGAAACGTGGCGAGTCTGGGTGACACTCAGAATCCCAGAGAACTGATTCCGGGCGATCCGGACGCCCTGCACAAGGACGCCGACAAGCTCACCAAGTGGTCCGGGAAGCTCGAGGAAGTCGGAGACGACCTCGGCGCGGTGCGCGTACCAGGATGGACCGGCAAGGCGAGCGACGCCTTCTGGGACACGTTCTCCGGGCAGAAGAAGCGATGGTTCAAGGCTTCCGACGCCCTTTCCGCGTCGGCTACTGCGCTCCGCTCCCACGCGGACACCCTCGCGGGGGCGCAGAGCGACGCGAAGACGGCCATCGAGGACTACGCCCGCGGTGCCGTACTCGACGCGGAGATGACCCTCGCGTCCGCGCGTGCCCGCGTGGAGACCAGCGGCCAGGACACCGCCAAGAAGCTCAAGGAGCAAGGCGGGTCCGCATCCGACGCCCCCGACTGGCTCTTCTGGGCGGCACAGGCCACTCAGACCAGCGAGGGCTCGACCAAGATGACCCTTGCTGAGCGTGAACGCCTGCCACCGACCCTCAAGGACCGGTATTGGGGCAACCGTGGAGCAGGCGCCTCGCGGCCGGACGGCACCTTCACGATCGCGGGACACTCCGGCCAGGTGAAAGCCGAGGTCTGGGGTGCCGAGGCCAAGACACGGGGGAAGGGGCTTGGCGGGGAGTATTCCGCCAAGGCGGGTATGAGCACCCTCGGAGCAGAGGCCAAGGCAGGTTGGGGCACGAACGGTGCCAACCTCGCGGGCCAGGCTTCTGCAAAGGCCTACCTGGCACAAGCTTCTACCGAGGGCAAGTACCAGGCGGGTCTCTTCGAAGCCTCAGGCAAGGCCGAGGGCATGGTCGGGGCTGACGCCAACGTCCGCGGGTCCGTCGGGCTGGATGGTGTCCACGTCGGCGGCGAGGCCTTCGCCGGGGCCAAGGCCGGAGTCGAAGGACACGCCTCCGTCGCCGGTGTCGGCGTCGGCGGCAATGCCGAGGCTTGGGCCGGCATCGGATTCGAGGCGAACCTCGATGCCGGTATGCAGAACGGCAAATTGGTCATCGGCGGGGACCTCGGCGCCGCCCTCGGCGTAGGCGCCAAGGCGGGCGTGTCAGTGGAGATCGATCCCGGAAAGGTCACCGATGCCGTCAGCGATGCTGCGGACACCGTCGGAGACTGGGGTGGCGATGCGGCCGATGCCATCGGTGACCTGTTCTGACCGACACCGGAAGAGGCCCGACCCAGGGCGCGGGAGCACAGACGCAGTCAGCCGTCCGTACTCTGGGGGCCGACCTGCGGGAATCCGCACGACAAGGAGATGATCCATCATGCCGGGCACACTGCCTGTACCCCTCACCTGCGAGGTGCCGCAGGGCTGGCAGGCGGCTCCGCCGGACGAGGTCGGGGCCCCACAGGCAGCCCTCGTCGCACTGCATCTGGCGTCGAAGGGAGAGGGCTTCGTCCCGAACATCACCGTCACCGGGCGCACCCGCACCGATGCCGCAGGCCTGACCAGGATCGCCGAGGAGTCCATCCGACGGCTCCAGGAAGCCGTTGGAACTGTGCATGTGGTCAAACGAGCCGAGGTGGGCACGTCGGAGGCGCCCGGGCTGGTCGACGCACCGGGCGTTGTGCAGAACTTGCACATCGACGCCACAGTGAACGGGCAGCCGATGAAACTGGCGCAGAGCCAGCTCTTCCTGATCCTGGAAAACGAGCAGCGGCCGAATGAGCGCGCCGAGGTCGAAATCGCTCTGACCGCCAAGGCTGAACAGCTGCACGAGGTTCTCGAGGACTTCCAGGACTTCCTGCGCACTGTTCGCCCTGCTTCTCAGGGCGAAGTGGACGGCAGTCAGACGTAGCGGCTGACCATTGGGGGGAGGCCGGGGCATCGGCTTATGCCCCGGCCTTCCCTTGCGTTACCCGCTGAGCGGGACGACATCCTCCTCCAGTACGCTCCGGCTCTCCGCGGGGGTCTCCGTGCGATCCAGAGTGCCGATCACCTGGGCCATGAACTCCAGCGCCGGCTCTACATCGGGCGGGCTGAACCGGTCCGTGAAGGAGCAGAGGAGCCTGTCCCCCAGGAACCACAACGGATAGTCCTTGCTCCGGGAGTCGTTGAGCAGAAACTCCACGAGCGATCCACGAAGCACCTGCTGGGCAGCAAGAGGCTCGTGCCCGTTCACGGTGAACTGTTCGTCGAACTCGGGGTGCCCGACCTGCACGTCGTTCTGCCCGAACATCCGCCGCGCCGACGAGTGCTTCCGAACGGAGAAGTGTCCGACGTAGCACGGCAGTTGCACGGTGTAGACGGACCTGACGACCCGCACGCCACCACTTTCCCCGTCGCCCATGGCACCGCGGGTCGAATACTCCCATCCGAAGCAGTAGAAGGGATGTCCCTGGTAGTTGCCGCACAGATAGTCGTGCACGTCGGGGGATCGCGGTTCCGTGGCCCACTCCACCCCGGCGAACCTCTCCGCACGCGCTTGCGCCTTGGGTGCGTAGGTACCCCCGTACCGCTCAGCGAGCGCCTGGAAGCGCGGAGCATTCCGCCGCCTGCGCAACCATCGGAAGGTCGTAATCACCAATCCCAAGATGAGGCCGTAGATGATGATCTGCATGAATGACATCTCATCACTACTAGCCAGGAGCATTGCCGTTGTCGACGTCATCGGGCCCTCCCTGCCTTAGATGCGTACACACGCTAACCCTGCACGGCTCTTCCACTTCCTTCACCCTCCCCATGTCCGCGTACCAGCCACCGGACAGTCGCAGGACCTGCACACTGCCGAGTCGGGGACCATACGATGTCAGCTCAGCAGGGCGGCGGCAGCGACGACGAACCGAGGATGACATTGCGAGCAGAGAGTCCGGGAGTTGACGGTTCTGAGCGCGTGCAGAGATCGGTACTCGATGAGCCGAAGATTCGAGCGGCGCTGAAGCACGGTGACTTCTCCCGCTGGCAGCACCCCGGCGGCCACCACCTTCACGAAGACCTCGTCATCGGCGAGCCTGCCCGGATCTTCATGTTCCAGGTCGACCACCGATGGTACGTCGGCTACAAGACGCTTTCGGACTACTTCGTCTACCACGACGTCTCGGGGATTCTCTGCAGCCGCATCTACTGGCACAACGTGGTCGGTCACCTCGACGGGATCCGCATCTCCGACACCGATGTGCGGGTGGCCTTCCGTCCGGTCGGGATCGACGAACGGCACGCGGTGTTCGATGCCATCGCTTCCACCACGGCGATCACGCACCCGTTCGTGAACCACAGCGAACGGGGCCAGGAGGAGTCGAGCGAACCGGACGGCTGGCCGGTCACCAAGGAGCGCGCCGAGTCCCTGAACGTCGCCGAGGAACACCTTCGACGCTATACGAGGACGTTGTTCGCGCCCATCCTCGCGAACCTCGCAGAGCACGTCACGGTCTACGATCCTGCCTGTTCCACAGGGCACTTCCTGGCGGAGTTCGCCGACATCGCCCCGGCCCGGATCCGCACGGTCGGCCAGGACCTCAGTCGCCCCATGACAGAACTCGCAAAGACCCGAATCGAAGAGGTCCACCACGGCGACGCCAGATGCCCGGCACCGGAGGCCGGGACGGTGGACATCCTCTTCTCCAGGTTCCTGAACTCAGAGGTCGTCACCACACAGGACGCCAGGGAAATCCTCCTGCGGCTCGTCTCCACACTGCAGCCGGGAGGCCTGATGGTGCTCCTGGGACACAGCCCGGTGCTCCTCGACGTTCCAGACCTGGAGGCTGCCGGCCTCCGCGTTCTGCAGACGACCGGCCGCCAGGACGACTACGTGTTCCAGTACTACGTCTGCCGGAAGCTGATATAGCCCGGGGGTGGGGGGTGGGGGGGGCGCGGCCGCCCCCCCACCACCCCCTTCGACGCTCACCGAGGCGAGGGCGGCTGGTTCGGCGGCGGAGGCGGCGACGCCGGGGGGCCGTAGTACTGCCCCGCCTGCGGCGGTTGCTGCTGACCGTACTGCTGGGGCGGCACCCCCGACCAACGGTTCGCCGGCCCACCACTGGGCACACCCGCGAACGACTGCGCGTTCTTCCGCTTGCCCTTCATCACGAGGAAGACGACGAGACCGAGGACTCCCAGGGCTGCGACGGCGATGACTCCGATCAGGACTCCGCCAAGGCCGCCCGACTCCTCAGCGGCCGTCGAGTCGTCGCCAGGCGCAGACTGCGAGTCGTCCGACCCACTGGAGGTTGATGTCTCTTCCTGCGAGGACTGTGCCAGCGGCCCCTCCTTCGGGCCAGCCGGGATGTCGTGAGTCACAGCACGCAACGGCCGAACGATGCCATAGCCGAACTTCTCATCGGGAAGCTTCGAGTTCGCGTTCTCGTTGGCGGGGACTTTGGCAGTCTTGACCAGACGGTTGATGACCTGTCCACCCGAGAGGTCCGGGTGTGCTTCGATGACCAGAGCCGCAGATGCGGAAACATACGCTGCTGCATCCGAGGTCCCGTTGGCCAGTCCGTAGCCGGACTCGTTATTCGTGTTGGTTACAACGTTATTCGTTGCCGGACCGATGAGAGTCGTGTTGGATCCCCACGAGGAGTTTTCCCAGACGCCGCCGCTATCGTCCACACCTCCAACGGCCACGACGCCGGGGTAAGCCGCAGGATAGCTCTTCTTCTTGACCCCTTCATTACCCGTTGAGGCGACTACGACCACATCGTTCTTGACGGCATATTCGATCGCCTCCTTCTCTCGCAGGTCACGCACCGTGCCCCTCGAGATGTTGATGACGTCTGCGCCTTGGTCAACCGCGTACCGCACGCCCTCGGCCCACGTCACGCCCAACTCACTATCCGAGTGAGTGAAGCGGACAGGTAGGATCTTGGCATCAGGAGCAAGCCCCATGACGCCAGCCTTCCCCCCAGGCCCATGGCCATGGCCGGCGATGAGCCCTGCCATTCCCGTTCCGTGACCGTCGGTGTCTTCTTTAGCGCTCGTGCCCTTTCCGGTAAAGTCTTTCCCATTCAGGACCTGCCCCGTCAGGTCAGGGTGAGACGCATCGACGCCCGAGTCCACCACGGCAACAACTACGCCTTCACCTGTGGCGTGCTGCCAGATCTCCTCCGCCGCGAACGCGTCCAACGCCCACTGGCGGTCCCGGATGTCATCGGCGGATGCGGGCGGGGCGGTTCCGAGGAGCAGGGCTCCCGTCAACGCTCCGGCGCCCACCAGATATAGCGCTCGTCGGAGTTTCAACTTCTGCTCCTCTTGCTGGTCTCGTGCAATGGCCCCCGTGAAGTGAGTCTTTCACGGGGGCCATCTGCGATCTTCAGTAGCCGGCTGGTGCTCTTACTCGATCGTCCGGGGAACGCTGCGATTGTCCTCCGGCGTCCAGGTCTCTTCATCCTCGACCAGGTAGTCGGGACGATGTCCCTGCTCCCGCTCATCCTCGCCAGGGCGCTGGTTCGAGCCGATCCTGCCGCCGAGCATGCCACCGCGGGCGCCGTTGCCGGTGCCTGACGCGCCGCCACGACCCTTACCCAGACCGGTGCCACCAGGTGTTGCGGGCCGGCCGCCCGCAATGCCCTTCGGAGCGCCCAGGACGCCTCCCTTGGCACGAGCCAGCGGGCCACGCCCGGTAGCGGCTCCGCCTCGACCGCCTCCGGCGCCACCACCCATGGCACCGCCACCACGGAAACCGGCACCTGCAGCAGTACCGCGGCTCCCAGCACCGCCTCCGGGTGTGCCACTGATGCCGCCGCGGATTCCCGCGCCGCGTCCGGTCGTTCCGCCGGAACGCGCACCGCCGAGGATGCCGCCGCCGGGGATGCCGTGGGAGCTACCAGGACCAGTGGTCGTCGCGGGACCGCTACGGGCGGACCCGCCTCCCGCAGGGCCGTTGTCCGCCGTAGGACCAGAGATCCCGGTAGGCAGGCTGTCGAGCTTGGTCTGGCTTACCGGGACCTGCTTGCCGCCGGAAATCCCGACGTCACGAGGTCCCGTTGTCGAAGGTGTTCTAGCTCCAACAGGTGTCGTGGCCGACCAGTTCCTCTTACCGCTTGCACTCGGCGTAGAGGACGATCCCGAGAATGCCGGGATCGGAGCAGGCATGGGAATTGCTGGATTCGACGGCGGAATGGCCTGCTGATCGTCTTGCCCACCGTCTGGTTTGATCCGCTTCTGATACGCGACGTAGTTCCGACCCAGAGTCTCCATGATGGCGGCGGCTTGGAGTTTCACCTCCATGCCCTCGCTGAGGTAGTTCTCGTCGATCTGGGCGAGGACGTCCTTGGGAAGGTTCTTGTTCTGAATGTCTTCCTGGGTGTAGGAGTCGTCACGACCCGCGTCACCGAGGAAGTCGCCGGCGCGCTCGAACCAGTTGGGCTCTTCGAGCTCGTCGATGCGCTGCTTCTGGTTGCGCAGGTCTTCGGCCGCCTGCTTCGTCGCGGCGGAGACGGTGTCGCAGTGCGTTCCCGTGTTGTAGATGTTCCGCAGAATCTCGTTGGCCTTGGTCCGGAACTGGTTGGCGCTCTCGCCTTCCCAGTGTTCCAGTACGTTGTCCACGGCCTTCTTCAGCTGACCGTAGGCGCAGTCACCCGAGCCGCTGCCGTCGGCACCTACGAGCTGGTCATGCGTCTTCTTCCAGTTCGCGCTCACGCCCTCGATGCCCGCCGCATTCGAGCTGGCGAGCATGCCCTTCAAGCCGTCCAGGCTGTAGTCGAGGAAGGTGGTTTCCAGGCCGTACTGCTCGTTGGCGTGCTGGTACGCCGCGGACGTGCCCTGGTGCTGCTGGACGGCTTCGTCGCGGCTCTCCTCCCTCGCTTCCTGCTGGACCTGCTCTCTCTCTTCCGCCGTCATACCCGACGGGTTGGAGTACGAGCCTCCCACGTCAGTTCACTCCCCACCGTTCTCGCGGTACATACGACCTAGCTGAAGTCCGTGTCCTGCTTGACCCCGTCCGAGGTCCGCTGCTCCTGGTCGTCGTAGTTCCTGCGCACCTGTGCGGCGTCGGAGCTGAACTTGACGATCAGGCCCTGGAGCGAGTCGATGTAACCCTCGATGTCGGACTTGACCCCGTCGTGCGTCGTCCGGAGACCTTCGGCCTCCTTGAAGTCCGCGTTACCGAACCATCCGGTCGGGATGTTCGTCTCGTACCTGGCACAGGTCTTCGGGCTGCCCATGCCGTCGACGACCTGGTTGAGCTTCTTGATGACCTCGTCGAGGGCGCTGAGGTCGACCTTGTAGCCGTTACCCATATCCCCGTCTCCTCTCCCCCTGCTGCTTAGTTCCGCGTGGAAGTTGTGGTGTCGGCCGTGGTGCCGGCGGTGCGTTTGCGGCGGCGGTCGCGGTTGGCGATGGCGGTGCCGCTGACGAGGAGGGTGAGGACCGTCGCGGTGCCGATGACGTAGACCGCGTAGCGCTCGGTGCGCTCTTCCTCGCTCTCGCCGATGGTGAGGGCCATCGGGGCGACGCGGCCGCCCTCCCGGGGCTTGTCCTCGACGGGCTCCTGCTGCGGGGTGTCGTCGCCCGTGAGGGCTGCGACGGGGTCGACGACGCCCCAGCCGAGTTCCGCGTCGGGGCCGGTGCCGGGGCGGTCGGCCGTCTGCATGAGGCGGGCGGCGATCTCCTGAGAGGTCCAGTCGGGGTACTTCTCGACCATCAGGGCGGCGACGCCTGCTACGTACGGGGCGGCGAAGGAGGTGCCGTCGGCGGGGCACTGCCCGCCGTTGGGCACGGTGGAGACCATGCCGACGCCCGGGGCGGCGATGTCGACGAAGTCGCCGGACTGGGAGAACTGGGCGCGCTCGTTGTTGCGGTCGGACGCGGCGACGGCGAGGACGCCGTCGTAGGCGGCGGGGTAGGTCTTCTCGTGCTTGCCGTCGGCTCCGTCGTTGCCGGCGGCGACGACGACGAGGATGTCGTTGGCGACGGCCTGGGCGACGGCGGCTTCGAGGCCGGTGTTCGGCTTCTTGTCGGCGGTGTCGGAGGAGATGTTGATGACGTCGACGTCCGCGGCGACGGCGGCCTTGATGGCCCGGGACATCGTCTCGGAGTTGCCCTCCTCCTCACCGCCGGTGTAGCGGAGGGGGAGGATCTTCGCGTCGTGGGCGAGGCCGGAGAAGCCGGTGCCGCCGACGGGCTGGGCGGCGATGATGCCGGCGACGCGGGTGCCGTGGCCGTTCTCGTCCTCGGTCCCCTTGGTGCCGCCGACGAAGTCGTCACCGGGGAGGAGGGCCGGCTCGATCTGGGGGTTGTCGTTGTCGACGCCGGTGTCGATGACGGCGACCTTCACGCCCTTGCCCGTGGCCTGGTCCCGGAGTTCGTCCAGGAGGACGCGCTGGAGCGACCAGGGGGTGCTCTTGATGTTCTTGCCGCCGAACTTGCACTCGGCGGTGCTGGCCAGGCCCGTGTCCGGGCCGGCGGCGGGGGCGTTTGCCGGGGCGGCCGCTACCGGGGCGGCGGAGCCCAGGGCGAGGAGACCGAGTGCCGCGAGCACGCCGAAGGCCCGCTGCGTGCAGCGGGCGGTCCGGGGCCGTCGTTCCGTGACCCCCACGTGCGGGTCCTCTCCTGTGGCTCGCGTGATACCCATCGACATCGTGTCTCTCCCCCAGGGGCATCGGGGGCCGCGCCCGTGCGGGCGGACGGAAGCGGGCCGGCCGGTGTCGGGCCGGCCCACTCCGAGGCCCGGGCGTTGCCGTTCTGCCGGTCAGCCCCAGACGTTCGCGTTGGCCTTCTCGGTGGACTGGTAGTTGTCCGCCGAGTTCTGCAGCGCGGTGGAGATCTTCATGAGGACCTGGTGCAGGTGGTCCGCGGTCTGGTCCCACTGGCGCTGCTTGTTCTGGTAGCCCTCCTGCGCGGAGCCCTCCCAGGTGTTGGCCACGCGCTTGACGGCCGCCTCGAGGTCGTCGAGCTGGCTCTTGATGTTGTTGGCCGTGGTGCGGACGTCCGAGGACGCCTGCGACACGGTCTGGAAGTTGACGAGAATTCCGGACACTGTGCGTCTCCTCTTTCAGCGACTGGCGGTGTTGGAAGCTACGAACTCGCGCGGAACGTCAGCCGATCGGGGGGCGTCCCCGGTCAGCCGAAGTCCGACATGATCTTGCTGACCTCGGAGTTCTGCTGCTCTTCCGTCGCCGAGTAGTTCTGGCGGGTCGCGTCGACGGCATCCTTGATGTCGTTGAGGATGTTGTTCATCTTGCGCGCGTCCTCGTTCCACTGCTGCTGAAGGCGGTGGTACGAGGAAGCCGCCTGGCCCTGCCAGCCGGAAGCGATCCCGCTGATGACCCCGTCGAGGCGCTTGACCTCGCCCTGGATCGAGCTGTTGACCTGGCTGATCTTCGACGACAGAGCCTTGAGCTCGTCCTCGGTTACCCGAAACTGTCCTGCCATGGCGCACCTTCCCCCATGCTCATCCTCGCGTGAACGTCTCAGTGGCCCGACCGGGCCGCGGGTCCTTACTCGGCTGCGCGCACGGCGACCACCGGTTGAGACCCTGAGAAGAATATCGTGCCCCACCGACACGGTTGTTCGCACGCCCGTTACCGTCACGCGGTTAACACAGTGCCGCGACCTGTCCGTGATCGCTTTTCCACCGGGAGTTCACAGATCGCCGCCCGGAGCGGGAGGTTCCGGGCCGGTAGGTCCCGAAATGCCGTAACTCCCGCCCTCAGGACGGGAGTTACGGCCTACCCGGAAGCCCTCCGGGTGATGCGTGTCACGGCCGGTGCACCGTCAGAAGCCCTGCTCCTGGGAGGCGTTGTCGGTGTCCAGCTTCGGCCCCTTGGGGAGCAGCTGGGACCAGTTCTGCGGAACGAGTGCGGCCTTGGTCTTCTCGTAGCCGAGCCGGGCGCTCGCCTTGGTGTCCACGCCGTGGCGCAGCCCGGAGTCGGTCAGCAGGAACTTCCCGCCACCGCCGCCGGTGCTGCCGCTCACCTCCTGGTAGAGCAGACCGGAGCCGGAGCTCACGTAGGCGCTGGCGGTCCCGGCGACGACCTTGGCCGGGTACGCGCTGCCGGCCCAGGCGGCCAGCTCCGGCCCTTCGCCGGTCATCGCGCCGGTGTAGACGCTGCAGGACACCGTGCGGGAGCTGCCTCCGATGCCCTGTGCGGCACGGTTCACGTGCCGAAGGACCTCCTTCGGCCAGCCCTTGCCGCCCCGGTCGACGTCGAGGTCGGCGCCCGCCGCGGTGGCGTCGCGCTGGGAGACGGGAACCGGATCCCCCTGCCCCTGACCACCGCGCATCAGGGCCGCGTACAGGGGGCTGACGCGCTGCAGGCCGTCCACGCCCACGACGTAGTAGTACGGCGCCCCGCCCGGATTGGCCTCGAGGACGGTACCGACCGCCCTGGCCTCCTCCGGGAGCTGCTCCACGCCGTCGAACTGCGCGGGTGCCCCCGCCCCCTCGGGGCTCGGGACGGAGAGGGGCTCGCCCGGCAGGAGAGTGTCGAGCCACTCGGAGGAGACCTGCTGCGGCTCGCCCGGATCGCGCAGGACGAGCGAGGTGAGCAGTCCCTCCGGGTCCGAGGCGTTGTCCAGGAGCAGCTTGGTGCCTTCACCGTCGACGATGTACTGGGCGCCGGTCTCGGAGTCCTGCACGTACAGCGCCTCGCCGTCCCCGAGGCGGCTCTTGTTCTGGAGAGCATCCTTGTCCTGGCCGCCGAGCACGAAGACGGCCTGTTGCGGCTCGCCGCCCTGGCTCGGCTTCTGGCAGACGGCCCACTCCTTGGCCGCCTCGGCGTCCTCCGGGCTGGGCAGCCGGTCGGGGGCGTAGGGGATGCCGATGGTGGCGCCGCGGGAGATGCCGCTGGCGTCGATGTCCTTGCCCGCGACCTCGATGACCTCGCCCTTGCCCTTGTCGAGCACGAGCTTGGCGGAGGCGTAGTTGAGCACCGGGTGCAGCTGCTTGGTCTTCTTGCCGTCCTTGCCCTCGGCGGGGAGGACGACGTAGCGCGTGGTGGAGTCGGTGTCGACGATGATGTACTCGCCCGTCTTGTCCCAGCCGGGAGGCGCGCTGGGGGCGATGGCGCCCCACGCGATGCAGCCCACGACCAGCACGAGGCTCATCACGGTGCCGGGCATCATGGCCCGCACCGGGCGCGGAGCCTCCTCGTCGGAGACTCTGGACTCCGGCTGTAGGAAGGCCGCAAGGGTGCGCTTCCGTGCGAAGGTGTGGGCGCTGAGCTCGTCCCGCCGCTCCATCGGTCCCCGTCTCTTTCGTGTCCCCTGGTGATACCAGGTCGTCCCTGGTGTGCTGCCTGGTGATGCCCTTGCGCGGGCGTCCCCCGGAGGCTGAGCCGTTCCGGGGCGGCGACTTCGGGCCGCTCCCGTCGACCGTCCTCGGCTGCACTACTATGCCGCCCGGCGGCGAGGACGCAAACGGCCGGGTGAGGCGGGAGGTTGCGGCATCCGCACAAGGCCCTCACGAACGCCCTCGTGGACCCTGCTGCCGCACGCGTACCCGGTGAGTATCCTGGCTGCCCGGCCGGCGCCCGCGCGGTGCAGGTCGGGGGGCTGCGGGGGAGCCCGGCGACGGCACGGCACGGCACGCACGGTACGCCCGCGGGGGTCGTGCGGTGGTGGTCGCCGTTCCGCCGGCCCTCCGACGGCCACTCGCACCACGATGCCGGCGCCGCCGAGGGCGCGGACCGCGCGGTCCGCGGCCGGACACCGGCCACCCGAACTGCTGCACGCAGCAGTGCCACGAGAACCTCGAAGGGGAAACACGGGGGATGACGAGCGCCACCCGCAGCCGGTCCCGGGGCCGGCGCGCCCCGCGCCAGCGGACAGACGAGCAGTCGGCGACGACGCCGGAGCAGCAGGGACCGACGACGGCGACACTGCGCCTGCACCGGAGGCCGGGAAGTCTCGGCCCGGTGCGGCTTCAGCAACTCGTGCTCATCCAGATCGCGGCCGCCCTGGTGCTGGTCGCCTGGATCGTGGAGTCGTGGCTGGTGGTCCCGGCCGCGGTGGTCGCCGGGCTCCTGACGCTGGTGGCGCTGGTGAACCGCCGTCAGCAGGCGCTGTCGGAGTGGTACGAGGTGGGGCGCGCGCTGCGGCGCCGCAAGCGCGAGGCGAAGCTGCCGCCCCCGCCGGGTACCGACCCGGGCATGGCCCCGGTGGTGGAGTGCGATCCGGCGGTGCAGACGTCGACGTACGTGACGCGTGAGGACCGTGCGATCGGCATGGTCGGGGACGGCACGTTCCTGACCGCCCTGATCGCGGTGGAGGGCAAGGACGCGCCGCTGCGGCCGGGCCGTCCCGGTCGTGTGGAGCGTCCGCTTCCGCTGAACCTGCTGCACGACGCGCTGCTCACCGACGACATCCGGCTGGAGTCCGTCCAGGTCGTCCAGCACACGCAGCCGGCTCCGGCACCGCACCTGCCGGAGCACTCGGTGGTGGCGCGGTCGTACGGGTCGCTGAAGGAGGCGTCGGGCATCCCGTCGCTGCGGATGACGTGGGTCGCGCTGAAACTCACGCCCGAGCTGACGCCGGAGGCGGTCCAGGCGCGCGGCGGCGGACTCGGGGGCGCGCAGCGCTCGCTGGTGCGTGCGGCGGACCAGCTCGCGAGCCGCCTCGAGGGCGCGGGGTTCAGCGCCACGGTGCTCAACGAGGCGGAGATCGTGCAGGCGCTCGCCACCTCCAGCTGCCTCAACCCCCGGGTGAGCAACGCGACGTCGGGTGCGGGTGACCGGCGGGGTGCGCAGCGTCGGACGGAGGAGTCGGTGCGCGGCTGGCGGTGCGACGACCGCTGGCACGCGACGTACTGGATCAGCCGGTGGCCGCAGGTCGGCCCCAGCGCGGTGAGCTCCGCGCACCTGGCGTCGATCCTCACCTCGCTGCCGGTGTTCACCTCGGTGTTCAGTCTGACGCTCGGCCGCGGCGACGGGCGGTACGCGTCGGTCGCGGGCCATGTCCGCATCGTGACCCGCAGCGAGAACGATCTGTCCGACGCGCGCCGTGAACTGCAGCGCCGTGCCGGGCGTGCGAAAACCGGACTCGTGCCGCTCGACCGGGAGCACGTCCCCGGTGTGCTCGCCACCCTGCCGCTCGGAGGTACCAGCGAATGACCAGCCCGGTGATGCCCCAGCAGACCGGCATGCCCGGTGCGGGCCTGGGCCGCCCGCAGCAGCAGAGCGGCGCGGCGCCGGCGCAGCCGCGGCACGTGGCGACGCCCTCCGACACGGGGATGATCCCGATCGTCGGCCGACAGGACGAGCAGGAGGCGCCGCGGCCGCGCCGTCCCGGTTTCGGGCTGCGCGGCCCGCGTTCGCTGCGGCACCGGGTGGCGGTGGAGGAACTCGCCGCGATCGGCGTGCCGTTGGGCGACGACGGTGTGGTCATCGGTACGGACGCGCAGAACCAGACGGCGGTGCTGGGACTGAGCCGCCGCACGGCGTACGACCTGCTGCTCATCGGCGGTCTGTGGACAGCCCAGGTGCTGGCGCTGCGGGCGGCGGGCACCGGCGCGCGGGTCGCGGTGGAGACGGGACGGGCGCACGTGTGGACGCCGCTGGCGCAGGCGGCGGGCGCGGAGCAGCAGTGCATCACCCTGCACGATGTGGGGCACGTGCCGTCGCTCGGTCCGTCGGTGAGCAGCCCGGTCGTGGTCATCCGGGACTGCGGCATGAAGCCGCCGCGGGGGCGGGTGAACTCGGCGCCGTGGCAGGCCGTGGTGACGCTGCTGCCGTATCTCAGCCCCGCTGCGCCGCGGTTGCTCCAGACGTCGTCGCTGGTGGGCATCCAGCGGGTGTCGCCGGACGAGGCGCGGCATCTGTCCCGGAAGATGCGGCTGCCGCAGGAGGAGACGGAGTCGCTGCCGACGCTCGGCGACGGCGTGACCCTGTGGTGCACGCGCAAGGACCGGTACTACTCGGTGACGCAGCCGACGGACGCGGAGGTCGGGCTGCTCGGTCACGCGCGGCGTCTGGACTGACGCGGTTCCCGGAAGCCGGGGGCGGCCGGGAGGACGTCTTCCGCCCGTCGGACCGCGAGGCCCGCCTTCGACGGAATGCCGGAGTAGGGGCGGTTTGCCGGTCTGGACGGCCGTGGTCCGCAGGGAAGTTGACCGGCGGAGCGCGGGCTCCGAGACTGGATGACGACCTCCGACCGGCGGGTCGGACCGAGACGTGCCACGACGGACCGGGTCGCGCCGATCGGGGCGAAGCGCGTGAAGTGAGAGTGGCCCCGGCACCGAGCACCGACGGGGCCACGGTGCCGTGTCCGGAGTCGGGAAGTCTAGGCTGGGTCACTGCGCAGCACATCGGGGTGTGGACCAGCAGGAGGCATTGTGAGTAGCGATCGGGACGAATTCCGCGTCGGGGGTGCGAACCGCGACACCGATCGTTTCGACGCGGAGAACGAGTCCGATCTCGACCCGGAGTCGACGGGGCAGTTCACCATCGACTACACGCCGCCGGCCTGGTACACGCAGGACGCCGAGCCGACGCCGCCGCCCGCTCCCGCGCCGCCGCCTCCGCCGCCGCCCGTCGGGCAGGGACCGTACGGGCACGGGCCGGCGCAGCCCCCGCAGACCGCCGACCCGCGCAGCTACGGCGCCGGGGTGCCGGGCGGTCCGTTCGGGCCTCCGGCCGAGCAGGGGCCACCCGCCGGTCAGGGACCGCCGCCGCACGTGCCCGGCCCGCCACCCGGTGCGCCCGCGCCGCCGTCGTTCCCGCAGTTGAGCCCGGAGGAGAACGCTCCGGGCCGCCCGGACGCCCCCGCGCCCGGCCCCGGGGGCCAGGGCCCGGGCGGCGCGAGCGGTCCGGGGTCGTTCACCGACGCGCCTGCGGAGCAGGCCGCCGGACAGCCCGCGAACGAGGGCGGCGACCTGGAGAGCGGGGACACGGTCCGCTTCTCGGCCGCCGCGCTGCGGCGGGAGATGGAGCAGTTCCGGCGCGAACGTGAGGAACGGGAGGCGGCGCAGGAGGAGTCCGCACCCGACGCTCCGGTCGCCGCGGACGACCAGGACGCCGTCGCCGAGCCTGTCGCCGGCCCGGGCGACGATTCCGGGAATTCCTTCTCTTCGGAGGAGTCCTCCGCCGAGAGCGCGCCGGAGAGCGCGGACGACGGCGCAGCCGCTCCGCCCTCCGCGGAGAGCGGAGCGACGGGCGCGGAGGCCGAGGACGAGGACGACCGCGACGGGGAGGAGCCCTCCGCCGCCGCCCTGGACGCGGACGCCGGTCCGCTCACCCCTGACGCCCCCGACGTACCGTCCGCGCCGGCCGAGGCTCCGGAGGCTCCCGCCGCACCCGAGGCTCCGGCGCTGCCCGCGCAGGAGGGCGCTCCCGGGGCCGAGGGCCGACCCGCGCAGGCCATGCCCGCCGCGCCGCAGTTCCCCGAGGGTGCGGGTGCCGGACAGGGCGGACTGCCGCCGCTGCCGCCGCAGTTCCCGCCCGCGGACCCGGCGCAGCAGGCCGGTGGCCCCGCCACTCCCCCGCCGGGAGCGCCGTGGGCGGCGTCGGGGGACGCGCCGGGCACGGGTGCACCCGTGCCGCAGCAGCACGGCGAGGGGTACGCGCCGCAGCAGCCCCCCATGCAGCCCCAGCCCCAGCCCCAGCAGCCGCAGCAGGCCGGGTACGGCTACCCGCACCCGGCCCACGGGGCCGTGCCGCCCGCCCAGCAGGGCGGTTACGGCTACCCCGGCCCGGCCCAGCCTCAGGCGCAGCCCCCCGGACAGCAGCCGCAGGGCGGGCACCCCGGCGTGCCCGGCCCGCAGGGTGGCTACGGCTACCCCGGCCCGACGCCGCCACCGGCGCAGCACCAGCCGCAGCAGCCGTACCCGGCGCAGGCACAGCCGGGCCAGCAGCCCGCGCCCGGCGGCTACGGCTACCCGAACGCCCAGCAGGTCCCGCAGCAGGCGCCGCACACCGCGCAGCCGGGCCAGCAGCCGCCCGCAGCGCAGCCGAACGCCCCCCAGCAGGCTCCCCAGCCGCCGCCGCAGCAGGCGCCGCACCCCCCGCAGCACGGCTCGCACGGCACCGCGACGGGTCCGCAGCCGCACGGCGTGGGCGACCCGGCGCAGGACCCGCGCCGCCAGTCGCACGCCGGTTCGCCGCTGGGCTACACCGCGGCCGTGGAGCTGTCCTCCGACCGGCTGGTGAGCGGCAGGAACAAGAAGCCGCGCTCGCAGAACCCGGCGAAGGCCGGATCGCGGTTCAAGCTCGGCGGCAAGAAGGAGGAGGCGGAGCGGCAGCGCAAGCTGGAGCTGATCCGTACGCCGGTGCTGTCGTGCTACCGGATCGCGGTCATCAGCCTCAAGGGCGGTGTCGGCAAGACCACCACGACCACCGCGCTCGGCTCCACGCTGGCGACGGAGCGGCAGGACAAGGTCATCGCGATCGACGCTAACCCGGACGCGGGCACGCTGGGCCGCCGCGTGCGCCGGGAGACCGGGGCGACGATCCGCGACCTGGTGTCGGCCATTCCGTACCTGAACAGCTACATGGACCTGCGCCGGTTCACCTCGCAGGCGCCGTCGGGTCTGGAGATCCTGGCGAACGACGTGGACCCCGCGGTCTCGACGACGTTCAACGACGACGACTACCGCCGGGTCATCGACATCCTGGGGCGGCAGTACCCGATCATCCTCACCGATTCGGGCACCGGCCTGCTGTACTCGGCGATGCGCGGGGTCCTGGACCTCGCCGACCAGCTGATCGTCATCTCGACGCCGTCCGTGGACGGCGCGAGCAGCGCCAGTACGACGCTGGACTGGCTGTCCGCGCACGGTTACGGCGACCTGGTGCGACGCAGCATCACGGTGATCTCCGGGGTCCGCGAGACCGGCAAGATGATCAAGGTCGAGGACATCGTGTCGCACTTCGAGACGCGCTGCCGCGGCGTGGTGACCGTCCCGTTCGACGAACACCTCTCCGCCGGCGCGGAGTTGGACCTCGACATGATGCGGCCGAAGACGCGGGAGGCGTACTTCGACCTCGCCGCGCTGATCGCGGAGGACTTCGCCCGCGCCCAGCAGGAGCAGGGCCTGTGGACCTCGAACGGCGCGAACGGCAATCCGCCGCCGCAGCAGGCGCCGCCGATGCCCGGTGCGCAGGGCTACCCGCAGCAGGGCTACGGCGCCCAGCCGGGCGCCCAGCCCGGCTGGGGCCAGCAGGGGTACGGGCAGGGGGTGCCGCAGCAGCCCTACGGGCAGCCGCAGGGCGGCCAGCCGCAGCAGCCGTACGGTCAGCCGCCGCAGCAGGGCGGATACCCGCAGGCCGGCGCGGGCTGGCCGCAGCAGCCGCCTCAGCAGTGAGCCGTCGGCGTCGCCGGGCCGCTCACCCCTCACGGTGACGGCCGGCGACGCCGTGCGGACCTTCCCCCTTCAGGCGTCGCCGCCGGTTCAGCCGCCCTCGCGCGGACCTTCGGGGCGCAGCACGTCCTCCAGTACGTAGTGGTGGGTGTCCCCCGCCGGGTCGAGGCGCACCAGTGGCAGCGGCTTGTTCTCCGGATTGCCGTACCGGCCGAAGGAGAGCGGGCCGCTGACCCCGCGGACGGCCGTCTCCCCGTTGATCGACCCGAGCATCTGGCGGACGTCGCCGGGGGAGAGTTCCTTGTCGGTGTTCTCCCCGGTCGCGCTGCGGACGGCGAGACCGACGGCGAAGGTCGCGTCGTAGCCGAGCATCGCCTGCCCGCTGTACAGGTCCGCCTCGCTGGTGAACCTCTCCTCGTACCACTCCAGGAAGTCGGTGTAGGGGTTCCTCGGGTCGTCGGCGTAGATCGTCGCCGCGGCGTCCGGGTGGGCGAGGGCGGTGTACTGCACCTTCACGGCGCTGCGGTCCCAGCGCCGCAGGAACGTCCGGTAGGCCGCGGCGTCCTCGTGCTGGGTGAGGTCGAAGAACATGCCGACCGCGTCGTCTGCGGAGTAGACGGTCGTGGGGCAGGTGCGTCCCTGTGCGCCCGCGGCTTCGATGAAGGTCTTCAGGTTGCGGCCGCGGCCGGCGAAGTAGACGGCGTCGGCCCGGGAGGAGTCGCCGCAGACCTTGTCGGCGACGGTGGCCAGCGCGTTGCCGGCGCTGTTCTCGTTGGAGAGGAACCGGAGGGTCACGGGATCGACGCGGAGGCCCTGCTCCCGGGCGGCCCGCACGAAGCCCTGCCGGAGGGAGCGGCTGTAGATGTCGTGGTCGTTGCCGTCCTCGACGAGCCGGACGGTGAAGTCCTCGTCCTCGCGCTGGCGCAGGCGGAGGTGTTCCACCACTGCCGCCGTCTGGTCGCTGTTGGGCGCGACGGCGCGGAAGAAGCTGGTCTCGCCGCGTTCGCTGAGTCCGTCGGCGGTCACGGTCGAGCCGACCATCGGGATCCTGTGCTCCCGGAACCGTTCCACGGCCTTCTTCGTCGTCGCTCTGCTCTGGCCGAAGCCGGCCACCGCCACGACCGGGTTCGGACCGTCGGTCATGCCGAGGATCTGCTCGACGACCGTCTCCCACTGGGCGGAGCCGCTGCCGGGGTTGGCGAGCAGGAGTCTGATCTGCGGGGTCGAGCCCTCGCCGCCCAGGCCGGGCCGGTTCAGGGCGTACTGGGCGAGGTAGGCGCCCTGGAGTTCCTGTTCGATGCTGCTGGTGCCCTTGTCGCCCTCCCCCAGGGTCATGGGCTCGAAGTAGGCGATGCTCACCCACGGCTCGCCGGACTCCTCGACGCGGCGGTTCTCCTCCCGGATGAGACCGATGACCTCGGTCAGGTCCTCGTGGAAGACGTGGTCGCCGTCGGTGACGCCGATGCAGGCGTCGTCCGGCCCGACGCGGCTGACGCCGTCGGCGCAGCGCACGAGGAAGTGCCGGTAGGCCCAGAGGCCTCCGGCCACCAGGGCGCAGACCACCACGAGGGTGAGCCCGATGCGGAGCCACCAGCGCGGGGGCGGCTGCGGGATCTCCAACTGCTGTTCCGTCACCACCAGGGCCTCCTTCTGTACTGCTCGGACTTCAGTAGGAGCACGTGCCGGTCCGTGCCGTCGTCGACCATGCCGCGGAGGGTGAGGAACTCCTCGCGGATGTCGTCGTACAGATCGGCGAAGGGGTCTCCGAGGGGGTTGCGGTACGGGTCGCCCACCCGGTCGGTGGCCGGATCGTCGGCGGGTTCCGGGCTGATCCAGCAGGCGGCGAGCAGGCGGGTGACGGTCTTGGTGCGCGCGCTGCGCGGGCGTCCGTCGTCGGCGAGGAAGGCGACCAGGTCGCGGAAGAGCCGGCGCGGCGGCTCGGGCGGGGCGCCGCCGCGCGTCCGGATCGGCGCGCGGCGGAGGCGGCAGAGCTCGGTGCACCACTGGGCGGCGGGGATCTCGGTGAAGCGCCCGTCGAGGTAGCGGGCGGCGCTCTCCAGCCGGCCGGAGGCGAGGTCGTGGTACGCGAGCGCCCAACGGTCGTCCTCGTGGCCTTCCGCGAGGCGCGAGCGGACCCGGTTGCCCAGTGCCGTCTGAGCGGCCTCCCACGCCTCGGTTCCGTCGTCGGCGGGCGGTGCGCCGGCGAGTTCGCGGAGCAGCAGGAAGCGCAGCAGGGGGTGCAGCATCTCGTGGGCGCCGTCGGTGCGGTCGTCGCCGGTCTCGATGCGCATGGTGCGCAGCGGATCGCCGGAGAAGTGCCGGAACTCGCTGCCGAGCGCCTCCCCCGCGTCCTCCCACAGGTCGCGCGCGGCCCCCGCGTCGCCGAGGTTGACGGCGACGGCGGCGCGGGCGAGCTGGGCGCGGAACTCGGGGCTGGTGCGCTGGGGCAGCAGGCGGTCGAGCAGGGCGCCGACCAGGTCGGGCGTGAACAGCTGCCGCAGCCGGTCGGGCCACGTCTCGACGTCCCCCCGCAGGCACAGCGTGCCGACGACGGCGGCAGTGGCGGCGGGCTGGCCGCGGGTCAGCTGGTGAACGAGCCAGCCGAGCCATTGCCCGGCGTTGTCGACCTCGGGCAGTTCGACCTGGCGGGCCTGGCTGCGCAGCGCGCTCTCCACCACCGCGTCGACCTCGCGCGCGTCGAGGTTGCGGAGCGGGCCGACGTGCAGCACGTCGTCCACCGGCACCGGACGGAATCTGCGGGGCTCCTCCCATGCGCGCTGGTAGCCGCGGTGGTCGCGTCCGGTACTGCCCTCGCGGCGCATCAGCACCTCGGGCCGGGCGGCTGCGGTGGCCACGACGAGCAGCGGGTCGGTGTGGCCGGCCCGGTCGCGCGCCTCCAGCAGGAGCCGGAGGAAGTCGTCGCCCTGCTTGCTGTCGGCGTTGTCCAGCAGCAGCAGGCAGTGGGAGGTGCGGTGGTGGTTGCCGCGGCGGCTCCGGTAGGCGTCGTGGAGGTCGGCGAGGAACGCGTCGAAGAGCGCCGCCTCGGCGAGCCGCCGCTCGGCCTCCTCCTGCTCGTTGTAGAGGCGGTTGAGGGACACGACGACGTCCTGGTGGGAGCCTCCTCCGTAGCGGCGGCGGAGGCGGACGAGCTGGCGCCGCGTGCGCACGCTGGCCCAGTCGGAGTCCCAGCCGGGCAGCAGCCGCAGTGCCGCACCGACGGCGGCGGGGCTGCCGGCGATCGCGGCCGCGGTGTCGACGAGGGCTTCGACGACTCCGCGCATGTGCTCGCCGCCCCGCCCGGTGCGCGAGTTGAGCGCGGCACGCATCTGCTGGACGGCGGTCGCCCGGCTGTCCCGGTCGACGCGCGCGGACAGGGCGAGCGCCAGCACACCGTAGGTGGGAAACGTCAGCTTCGGGACGCGCGGCTTGTCCGCGTGCAGATCGAAGACGATCCGGGCGAGCAGGTCGATGGGCTTCGCGCCCTCCGTGTCGCCGAGCCGGGACAGGTCGAGGTGGGCGACGGGGCCGGCGACGGCCCAGTGGCGCAGGTGGTGCAGCAGTGTGGTCTTGCCGCTGCCCCGCGCTCCCAGCAGGAGCAGCGTGGGCAGTTCGGGGTGCACGCCCTTGGTGCGCAGGAACCAGGTGCGGACCCATTCGCGTATCGCGCGGTCCCGTTCGGAACGCCCCGCGAGTTCCAGCGCGTCGCCGGCAAGCTCCCGCATCGCCGTGCCCCCTCCCCCGTCGGCTCTGCCCGCGTGACCGACCGTGCGGTACGCGTCACAGAAGGGTCGACCCAAGTCGACCTGGGTGCAAGGCATTTGAGCGAAACGTGAGTGTCAACGGGTGCGAAGGGGCGCACGTCGAGGAGTTCTGGCGGGCAGACCGTCTCCCGGGCCGCGGCGACGCCGTGCGGGTCAGGTGCGCGGCGTGGCTCCGGCGGCGTCGGCCTCGGCGACGAGCGTGCGGCACAGGTCGACGTCCTCGGTCATGCGGTCGGTCAGCGCTCCGAGGCTGTCGAACTTCTCCTGGCCGCGGATCCAGGCCAGGAAGTCGACGGCGACGTGCAGGCCGTACAGCTCCAGCCCGACGCGGTCGATCGCATAGGCCTCGACGGTGCGTTCGGTGCCGTCGAACTGGGGGTTGGTGCCGACGGAGACGGCGGCGGGCTTGGCCTCCGGCGCGCCCTCGCCCAGGACCGTGAGCCAGCCGGCGTACACGCCGTCCGCGGGCACGGCCGTGTGCGGCAGCGTCTCCACGTTCGCGGTGGGAAAGCCGAGCGCACGGCCGCGCTGCGCACCGCGGACGACGACGCCCTCGACGCGGTGGGGGCGGCCGAGCACCTCGGCGGCACCGGTCACGTCGCCCTCGGCGACCAGCGTGCGGGTCAGGGTGGAGGAGAACGGCGCGCCGCCGCCGGCCTCACCCCGCGCGAAGAGGTCCACGACGTCGACGTCGTAGTCGTAGGTGGCGCCCAGCTCGGCGAGGGTGTCGACGTTGCCGGCCGCCTTGTGGCCGAAGCGGAAGTTGGGGCCCTCGACGACGACGCGCGCGTGCAGCTTGTCGACCAGGACCTTGACGACGAAGTCGGCCGGCGAGAGCTGCGAGAACTCCTGCGTGAACGGCAGGACGAGCACCGCGTCGACGCCCACCTCGGCCATCAGGTCCGCACGGCGGTGGTGCGGCGCGAGCAGCGGCGGGTGGCTGCCCGGGCGCACGACCTCGCTCGGGTGCGGGTCGAAGGTGACCACCACGGCGGGCACACCCAGGTCTCGGGCGCGCTCGACGGCCTTGCCGATGATGAGCTGGTGTCCGCGGTGCACCCCGTCGTACGAGCCGATGGTGACGACGCTGCGTCCCCATCCCTCCGGGATGTCCTCCAAGCCACGCCAGCGCTGCACGGTGCTGCTCCTCGCGGTTACCTGATGAAACGGTGCGGGTCCAAGGGTGCCATGACGATGCCCCGCCACCGCAGCGGACCCGGTGTGTTCCCCCGGACACCTGCCGAGGTCACGGGGGCGGGCTCGCTCCTGACAGCGCCCCCGGGTGTGCCGCATGCGCCCCGAATCCCTCCGCGCGCCCCGCTGCGCGGGTGATTCCGCGGCCGGGGAGGGACAGACACTGAGTGCCCGAGGGAGGGAGGCCGTGGGCCGGGCCGGCGCGAGGCGCGCCGCGTCCCGTCCCACGGCGGGCGTGTCAGGCCGGGGCGGCGAAGACGGCGAGGCTCTTGGCACGGCCGCGGCGTGCCTCGACGAGCGCGAGAAAGCGTTCCTCCGGGCCGAACGCGGCGATCGGGCCCTCGTGGGCGGCCAGCGCGCCGGGCATCGTGATCTGTGCGCCGTTGAGGAGCAGTTGCGCATGGCGCGCGTCGACGTCCCAGCGCGGGAAGGCCGCGGCGGCGGCTTCGCCGAGGGGGAGCAGCGAGACGGCATCGGTCTCGTTGCGCTCGGCCTGGAGCTGTTCCAGCGTGCGGGCTCCGTCCAGCCGGTACGGGCCGACGCGGGTGCGGCGGAGCGCGGTGAGGTGGCCGCCGACGCCCAGGCCGGCACCGAGATCGCGGGCCAGCGCCCGGATGTAGGTGCCGGAGGAGCAGACCACGGAGACGAGCACGTCCACGACGGGCGTGCCGTCGTCGGCGTGGTCCTCGTGCACGCCGTGCACCGCGAAGGCGGAGACCGTGACGGGCCTTGCGGGAATCTCGAAGTCCTCGCCCTCGCGGGCCCGCTTGTAGGACCGCTTGCCGTCGATCTTGACGGCACTGACCTTCGACGGCACCTGCATGAGGGCACCCGTCAGCGCGGCCACACCCTCCTCGATCGCCTCACGGGTGACGCCGGAGGCGTCCTTCGCCGAGGTCGTCTCCCCTTCCGCGTCGTCGGTGAGGGTGGTCTGGCCGAGCCGGATCGTGCCGACGTACTCCTTCTCGGTCAGCGCGAGATGGCCGAGCAGCTTGGTGGCGCGCTCGACCCCGAGGACGAGCACGCCGGTGGCCATCGGGTCCAGGGTGCCGGCGTGGCCGACGCGGCGGGTGCGGGCGATGCCGCGCATCTTCGCGACGACGTCGTGCGAGGTGAATCCGGCGGGCTTGTCGACGACGACCAGCCCGCCGGGCTCCAGCGGATCCCTGCGCTTCACGCGGACCGGTCCTCGTCGTCCCCGTCCTCCGTGCCGTCCGACGCGTCGGCGCCCTCGGCGCCCTCGGCGTCTTCGGCGGGCCGGCGGTAGGGGTCGGCCTCGCCCGCGTACACCGCGCCGGAGGACGCCTTGCGGACCTCCTCGTCCGAGGCCTTGGCCCGGGCGAGCAGGTCGTCGATGGTCTTGGCGTTCTCGGGGAGGGCGTCGGGCACGAAGGTGAGGGTGGGGGTGAACTTGACCCCCGCCGCCGCGCCGACCGCGGAACGGAGAACGCCCTTGGCGCTCTCCAGGCCCTTCGCGGCCTGCTCGCGCTCCTCGTCGTCCCCGTACACCGTGTAGAAGACGGTCGCCTCCCGCAGGTCGCCGGTGACCCGCGTGTCCGTGATCGTCACGTGCGAGCCGAGGCGGGGGTCCTTGACGCCCCGCTGCAGCTTCCTCGCGACGACCTCACGGATGAGGTCCGCCAACCTCTTCGCCCGTGCGTTGTCGGCCACTGGTCCGTCTCCTGTCGTTCTGCTCGGTGGTGCTCGTTCTGCTGTGGTGCCGGGTGGAGCGGTGTGCTGCCGGCGGTGCCGTCAGGTGTCGTCCTCGCCGTGGAAGCGCCGCCGGACGGACAGCAGTTCCACCTCGGGCCGGGCGGCGACGAGCCGCTCGCACCGGTCGAGGACGTCCGTCAGGTGTCCCGGGTCACCGGAGACCGCCGCCAGGCCGATGCAGGACCGGCGGTGCAGGTCCTGTTCACCGACCTCGGCGACGCTCACGGCGTACTTGCGCTGGAGTTCCGCGACGATCGGACGGACGACGGACCGCTTCTGCTTGAGCGAGTGGACGTCGCCCAGCAGGAGGTCGAAAGAGAGAGTCCCCACATACACCCGGTGATCGTAACGGCAGCAGCCGGGGCCGATCGACGGAGTTTCCGCTCCGCCGACCGGCCCCGGCACGCGTGCGCGTCAGACGCGGGGCTTCTCCCGCATCTCGTACGTCGCGATGACGTCGTCGACCTTGATGTCGTTGTAGCTGCCGAGGTTGATACCGCCCTCGAAGCCTTCCCGGATCTCGGTGACGTCGTCCTTGAAGCGACGCAGGCCCTCGATGTTGAGGTTCTCCGCGACGACCTTGCCGTCGCGCAGCAGGCGGGCCTTGGTGTTGCGCTTGACCTCGCCGGAGCGGATGAGGACACCCGCGATGTTGCCGAGCTTGGAGGAGCGGAAGACCTCGCGGATCTCCGCCGTGCCGAGCTCGACCTCTTCGTACTCCGGCTTGAGCATGCCCTTGAGCGCCGCCTCGATCTCCTCGATGACCTGGTAGATCACCGAGTAGTAGCGGACGTCCACGCCCTCGCGGTCGGCCATCTGCGTGGCACGCCCCTCGGCGCGCACGTTGAAGCCGATGACGATGGCGTCGGAGCCGGTCGCCAGGTCGATGTCGGTCTCGGTGACCGCACCCACACCGCGGTGCAGGATGCGCAGGTCGACCTCTTCGCCGACGTCGAGCTGGAGCAGCGAGGACTCCAGGGCCTCGACCGAACCGGACGCGTCGCCCTTGATGATGAGGTTGAGGTTCTGCACCTGGCCGGCCTTGAGCGCCTTGTCCAGGTCCTCCAGGGAGACGCGACGGGTGCGCTTGGCGAAGGACGCGTTCCGCTCGCGGGTCGCACGCCGCTCGGCGATCTGACGTGCCGTGCGGTCCTCCTCGACGACGAGGAAGTTGTCGCCGGCGCCCGGGACGTTGGTGAGACCGAGCACCAGGACGGGGGTCGAGGGACCCGCTTCCTTGATGTGCTCGCCCTTGTCGTCGAGCATCGCGCGCACCCGGCCGTGGGCGTCGCCCACGACCATGGTGTCGCCGACGCGCAGCGTGCCGCGCTGCACCAGCACCGTGGCCACCGCACCGCGGCCGCGGTCGAGGTGCGCCTCGATGGCGAGACCCTGAGCCTGCTGCTCGGGGTTGGCCCGCAGGTCGAGGGCGGCGTCAGCGGTGAGGACCACGGCCTCCAGCAGGGCGTCGATGTTCTCGCCCTGCTTGGCGGAGATGTCGACGAACATGGTGTCGCCGCCGTACTCCTCGGCGATCAGCCCGTACTCGGTCAGCTGGCCGCGGACCTTGGTCGGGTCCGCACCCTCGACGTCGATCTTGTTGACCGCGACCACGATCGGCACCTCTGCCGCCTTGGCGTGGTTCAGTGCCTCGATCGTCTGCGGCATCACACCGTCGTTGGCCGCCACCACGAGGATCGCGATGTCGGTCGACTTGGCACCGCGGGCACGCATGGCGGTGAACGCCTCGTGACCCGGGGTGTCGATGAAGGTGATCTTCCGCTCTTCCTCGTTGACCTCGGTCTTCGCCTGGTAGGCGCCGATGTGCTGGGTGATGCCGCCGGCCTCACCCTCGATGACGTTGGTCTTGCGGATCGCGTCGAGCAGACGCGTCTTGCCGTGGTCGACGTGACCCATGACGGTCACCACCGGCGGGCGGGCCACCATGGCCTCTTCGCCGCCCTCGTCCTCGCCGAACTCGATGTCGAAGGACTCGAGCAGCTCGCGGTCCTCCTCCTCCGGGCTGACGATCTGGAC
Source organism: Streptomyces hazeniae (assembly GCF_031845485.1). Classification (NCBI taxonomy): domain Bacteria; kingdom Bacillati; phylum Actinomycetota; class Actinomycetes; order Kitasatosporales; family Streptomycetaceae; genus Streptomyces; species Streptomyces hazeniae. Next base: position 200,007 of record NZ_JAVREQ010000005.1, on the reverse strand, counting down.
GACGTAGTTCATCTCCTCGCCGAGGAGATGCAGCGTCTCGTCGGGCACGGACTGGGTCGCGGTGACCATCTCGCCCAGGTTGAACATCACCTGGACCAGCGACGCCGGGTTGGCGTTGATCTTCTCCGCGAAGTCCGTCAGCGAGGCACCACGCGACAGCCGGACGGTCTCGCCCTTGCCGCGCGGCAGCATCACACCGCCGACCGAGGGCGCCGACATCTGCTCGTACTCCTGGCGCCTCTGCCGCTTCGACTTGCGGCCACGACGCGCCGGACCGCCGGGACGGCCGAAGGCGCCCTGCGTGCCACCGCGGCCACCGGGACCTCCGGGGCGCCCGCCGAAGCCGGGGCGACCGCCGCCGCCCGGACGACCGCCGAAGCCGCCGCCACCACCGGGACGACCGCCGAAGCCGCCGCCACCGCCCGGACGACCGCCGCCGCCGGGACGACCGCCGCCGCCCGGACGACCGCCGGGACCGCCGCGGCCGGGGCCGGGACGCGGGCCGGCAGCGGGACGCTGCGGCATCATGCCCGGGTTCGGACGGTTGCCGCCGCCCGGACGCGGACCGCCGGCACCGGCGCCGCTGCCCTGCGGACGCGGCATGTTGCCCGGGGTGGCACGACCGCCGCCCGGGGCCTGCGGACGCGGACCGCCCTGGCCCGGACCGCCGGCCGGACGGCCGCCGCCCGGCTTGGGGGCGCCGCCCGGACGGGGCGCCTGCGGGCGCGCCATGCCGGTGGAGCCGCCGGAGGTGAAGGGGTTGTTCCCCGGACGCGGGCCGGCGGGACGACCGCCGGGCTTGGGCGCACCGGGACGGGCCCCGCCCTGACCGGGCTTGGGCGCACCGGGACGCGGGCCGGCGGCACCGGGCTTGGGCGCCTGGCCCGTCGGGGACGTGAACTCCGGCTTCGCAGCCGGCGCGGGCTGCGCAGGCTGAGCCGGACCCGGCTTGGGCGCCGGGGCCTTGGGGCCGGGCTTCGGCGCGGCCGCGCCCGGCGTCGGGGTCTCGGCCACCGGCTTGGGGGCCTGACCCGGCTTGGGTGCACCCGGCTTCGGGGCACCGGGCTTGGGGGCCTGGGCGCCCGGCTTGGGCGCGGCAGGCTTGGCCGCCGCCTTCTTGGGCGCGGCAGGCTTCGCCGCGGACTTCTTGGCACCACCGGTGCCGCCCGCGTCGAGCGCGTCAGTGAGTTTGCGCACGACCGGCGCCTCGATCGTCGAGGAGGCCGATCGGACGAACTCGCCGAGTTCCTGGAGCTTGGCCATGACGACCTTGCTCTCGACTCCAAGCTCCTTGGCGAGCTCGTATACCCGGACCTTAGCCACTTCGCTCCTTACGGTCCGGGGGTGGGTCTCCGCCGGACCTTCGCTACTTGTGCATGGGCGTACTCATCGCGTACTCATCGAGTGCTCATCGCAATCTCGACCTACTTCCGACTCGCGAGGTACCTGACCCGCGCAGGGTTCCGCGCAGGCTTCTTACGGTTCTGTGTGCTTACGGAGACCGCAGGTGCTGCAGTTCCGCGGTGTCGAGCGGCCCCTGGGCCCGGAAGGCCCGCTGGAACGCCCGGCGGCGGACCGCCAGATCGACACACCGCTGTGCCGGGTGCACGTATGCACCCCGGCCGGGAAGCGTACCGCGAAGATCGGGAACGATGCGTCCCTCGATCATCACCACACGCAGCAAACCGGCCTTGCCCGCATGTTCCCGGCAGCCCACGCAGGTGCGTTCGGGGCATGCTCGGGCGCGTGTCCGGCGAGACACTGCTTAAGTCTACCTCCTCACACCGGGTGACCCTTCACGGGGAGTGCCGCCCGGTGCCCCGTCAGGAATGCTCGGCGCCCGTGCCGGCCTGCTGCCCCGCGGCCGGCCCGGCCGTCGGTTCCGCCGCCGGGGTGTCCGGCCGGATGTCGATGCGCCAGCCGGTGAGGCGTGCGGCGAGGCGGGCGTTCTGGCCCTCCTTGCCGATGGCCAGCGACAGCTGGTAGTCGGGCACCGTCACCCGCGCCGAACGGGCCGCCATGTCGACGATCTCGACCTTGCTGACCCGGGCCGGGGACAGGGCGTTCGCCACCAGCTCGGCCGGGTCCTCGGACCAGTCGACGATGTCGATCTTCTCGCCGTGGAGCTCGGCCATGACGTTGCGCACACGGCCGCCCATCGGGCCGATGCAGGCGCCCTTGGCGTTCAGGCCGGAGCGGGTGCTGCGCACCGCGATCTTCGTCCGGTGGCCGGCCTCGCGGGCGATCGCCGCGATCTCGACCGAACCGTCGGCGATCTCCGGGACCTCCAGCTCGAAGAGCTTCTTCACCAGGTTGGGATGGGTCCGGGAGAGGGTGACGGACGGCCCGCGTACGCCCTTGACCACGCGGACGACGTAGGTCCGCAGCCGGGTGCCGTGACCGTACTCCTCACCGGGCACCTGCTCCTGCGGCGGCAGGATGGCCTCCAGCTTGCCGATGTCGACCAGCACGCTGCGCGGGTCCTTGCCCTGCTGGACGACGCCGGCGACCACGTCGCCCTCACGGCCCGCGTACTCGCCGAAGGTGACCTCCTCCTCGGCGTCGCGCAGGCGCTGCAGGATGACCTGCTTGGCGGTGGTGGCGGCGATCCGGCCGAAACCGCTCGGTGTGTCGTCGAACTCACGCGGCTCGGCGCCCTCGGGCAGGTCCTCCGGGCTCTCCTTCGCCCACACCGTGACGTGACCGGACTTGCGGTCCAGTTCGACGCGGGCGTCGCGGCGGCTTCCCCCGGTGCGGTGGTAGGCGATCAGCAGAGCCGACTCGATCGCCTCGACCAGCAGGTCGAAGGAGATCTCCTTCTCCCTGACCAGTCCCCGCAGGGCACTCATGTCGATGTCCACGGCTACGCCTCCTCCTGGCTCTCGTCGTCGGCGGACGCGGACATGCGGTCTGCCTTCTGCTGTACGGCCTTCTCCGCGGCCTTGCGGTTGAACTCGATCTCCACGCGGGCCTTGGCGATCTCGTCGAACTCCAGGCGGCGGGCGGTGGGCTTGCGGCCCTTCACGCCCGGCACCTCGACGTCCAGTCCGGTCTCGTCGACGGACAGGATGCGGGCGGTGAGCTCGCCGCCTTCGTGGAGCTGCGCTCTGACCAGGCGGCCGACGGCGCGGCGGAAGTGCCGCGGCTCGGTCAGCGGGCGGTCGGCGCCGGGCGAGGTGACCTCGAGGACATAGGGGGCGCCCCCCATCACGTCGGACTCGTCGAGGGCCACGGAGATCTCGCGGCTGACCTCGGCGCAGGTGTCGAGCTGCACGCCCTCGTCGGAGTCGACCACGACGCGCAGGACACGCCTGTTCCCGGCGGGGGTCACCGTGATCTCCTCGAGATCCAGCCCCCTCTTGCCGGCGAGCGGTTCCATCAGCCCGCGCAGCCTCTCGCTCTGGGTGGTGCTCATCCGGGTGACTCCTCGGCCGCGTGTGCTGTTGTGGAGGGAAGTTCGCGTGTCCGGGGCCAGCCTATCGTCTGCGGCGGGTCCTCCGGACCGGGTGGGGACGCCGTGTGACGCCCCCCTCCGCGGCTCCCGTACCCGGAGTACGGGAGCCGACACGTCCGCCGTGAGGACCCGTCCGGGCCGGATGGAGTACGGCGCGTGCCCCACCGGAGTGCGCCCCTGGCGCGCCACACGCGCCCCGGGAGGAAAGCAGGAAATCGCACAGGTACTCTCACCTGGCGTGATCACCGCCCGCCGAGCCGGTGCGGGCCGCGCCCGTGCGATCCCGTTCCCGCGCGACCGGCGGGCGCGAACCACTGCTTCTGGGAGTGCACCATGCCGTCCACGACGCCCGGCGGGACCGCCGGTCCCGGTGCGCCCACCCCCCGCAGCGGTCCCCCGCGACGTGCCCTGCTGGCCGGAGCGGTCGGCGCCACATTCGTGGCCGGCACCACCGCCGGCTGCACGAACGACGGGGAGTCGCCGGAGGAGCGGCGCCGCCGCGTGGACGCCACCCGACGCCTGCGGCGTGCGGCCGCGGCGGACAGCCAAGACCTGCTGACCCGATACACCAGCACCGCCGCGGTGCACCCGGCGCTCGGCGGGCTGCTGGCACCGCTGCGCGAGGCGGTGGCCCGGCACCTGGAGGCGTTCTCCGCACCGCATCGGGCGAGCGGCGGCCAGGACGGCGGGGCCGGCGAGGACCGGAAGGGCGGCGGTGGCGAAAGCCCGGCGGGCGGCCCACCCGCCGGAAACCGCACGGCCGTACCGGGCGACGAGAAGCGGGCGCTGACCGCGCTGGCCGAGGCCGAACGCCGCACCGCCGGCACCCGGATGCGCGACCTGGTCGACGCGCCGCCCGAACTGGCCCGCCTGCTCGCCTCGGTGGCGGCAGCAGGCAGCGCCCACGCCCTGCTGCTCACGGAAGGCGACGCCGCATGACGACCGCACGGCAGGCGGAGCCGGACCCCGCCGTCGACTCCGCCGCCGAACTCACCGCGCTCCAGGCGGCACTGTCCGCCGAGCACGCCGCGGTGTACGGCTACGGCGTGGTCGGCGGCCGGATCACGCAGGACCGCCGCAGCGCGGCGCGGGCCGCCTACGCGGCGCACAAGGCACGCCGCGACGCGCTGCGCCGCCGGGTGCGCGACCTCGGCGGCACCCCGCAGCCCGCGGCGGCCGCCTACGCGCTCCCGTTCGACGTACCGGACGCGGAGGCGGCGCTGCGCCTCGCGGCCGAACTGGAGGACCGGGTGGCCGCGGTCTACGCCGACCTCGTCCGGGCCTCGGCCGACGGACGGCGGCGCGACGCCGCGGCGGCACTGCGCGAAGCAGCCCTCCGCGCGGTGCGCTGGCGCGGCACGGGCGTAGCCTTCCCTGGGCTCACCGAACGGTCGGTGCCGGGACGGACCGGCGCACCGGGCCGGCCGACGAAGGAGTCCCACCCGCTCTGACCGTCCGTCGCCGTCGCGAAAGGCCCCGTCCGGCACATGCCCTCCGTACTGCCCCTCGACCCACCGCAGCGGCTGGTGCGCGCCCTGCACGGCCACCCGGACGCGGACGAAGCCGCAGCGGCCGCGAAGTGGCTGGAGAAACTGCCCGGCCTGCTGGAGACGCTGCTGGAGCGCTGGGAGCTGACGGACGAGCGGCTGGTCTCCCCCGGCGGGCGGACCAGCCTCGTGGTGCTGGTGCGCCGGGCGGACGGCACCCCCGCCGCCCTCAAGCTGACCGCCCCCGGCACCTCGGCCGCACGCGAGGCCGAGGCGCTGGCGTGCTGGGACGGCCGGGGCGCCGTACGGCTGGTGCGCGCGGCCCCGGAGGACGGCGCGCTGCTGCTGGAACGCCTGCACGGGGAGGTGTCGCTGCGTTCGCTGCCCGAGGCCAAGGCGATGCTGGAGGCCAGTTCGGCGCTGCGCCGCCTGTGGGTGCCGCCCGCGGACGGGCACGGCTTCGAGCAGGTGGCCGAACGTACCGCCGCGGAGGCGGAGATGATGCGGACGCACACGCCCGGGGAGGCGCGTCCGCTGGTCGACGAGGCGCTGGAGCTGCGGGACGGACTGCTGGCCGGCACGCCCCGACAGGTGCTGCTGCACGGAGACTTCCGGCAGGGGGCGGTCCTGTCCGCCTCCGCGGAACGGTCTCCGTGGCTGGCGGTCGGACCGGACCCGCTGGTGGGCGAGCCGGCGTACGACCTGGCGCGGCTGGTCCGCGACCGGCTGCACGACCTGATGGCCTCGGCGGGCGCACCGGCGGCGACCCGGCGCCGGATGCACCGGCTGGCGGACGCGCTGGAGCTGGACCGCGAACGGCTGCGGGGGTGGGCGCTGTTCCGGGCCGTGCGGTCCGGCGTGCGCCACGTGTGGCGCGGCGACCGGCAGGACGGCGAGGCGCTGCTGGAGTTCGCCGGCTGGCTGTGACGCGTCCGGCCGGACCGGCCCGGACCCGGCGTGGAGCAGGTGTGGAGCCGGGGAATCCCCTTCTCGGCCCGGAGTAGGGTGCCGCGCATGAAGATCTTCGGATGGGTGCTGCTCGGGCTCGGGCTCTACTTCCTCGCACAGGGTTTCGTCATGCCGCTGGTGGCCGAGCGGTCGGACGTGGAGAGCCTCGAGTTCCAGCAGATACGGGAGGCCGGCTCGCACCTCGGCATCGGCCTCATGATCGGAGCAGTGGCGTGCGGTGTGCTCGCACGTGTGCAGGGCGGGAGCACGCCGCGCGCTCCGCAGGCGCCGCCGTACCCCGCGCAGGCGCCGTACGGCGGGCAGCAGCCGCAGGTCGGCTGGGGCCCGCCACACCACGGCTGATCCGCCGAGCCGGCGGCGGGTGCCGGAGCCCCCGCCGCCCCGCCCGGCGGTCGGTCAGCCGAGTGCGGCCAGCCGGGCCACCGCGTCGGCGACCGGCATCTCCTCGCGCTCGCCCGTCCGGCGGTCCTTGACCTCGACGACGCCCTCCTTCGCGCGCCGCCCGGCGACCAGGATGGTCGGCACGCCGATCAGCTCGGCGTCGGTGAACTTCACGCCGGGCGACACTCCCGCACGGTCGTCGACCAGCACGCGTACGCCCGCGGCGCCGAGCTGCTCGGACACCTCCAGCGCCAGCTCGGTCTGCGCGGCCTTGCCGGCGGCGACGACGTGCACGTCGGCCGGGGCGATCTCGCGCGGCCAGCACAGCCCCTGCTCGTCGGCGGTCTGCTCGGCCAGTGCCGCCACCGCGCGGGAGACGCCGACGCCGTAGCTGCCCATCGTGACGCGCACCGGCTTGCCGTCCTGACCGAGCACGTCCAGCTCGAACGCGTCGGCGTACTTGCGGCCGAGCTGGAAGATGTGGCCGATCTCGATCGCCCGGTCGAGGGTGATGCCCTCGGCGCAGCGCGGGCACGGGTCGCCGGGCTCGACCACCACGACGTCGAGGTACTGGTCGACCTCGAAGTCGCGGCCGCACACGACGTTGCGGGCGTGGGTGTCGGCCTTGTTGGCGCCGGTGACCCAGCTGGTGCCGGGGGCGACGCGCGGGTCGGCGAGGTAGCGGAACGCCTTGCCGGCCATGCCGCCCTGCGGGCCGACGTAGCCGCGCACCAGGTCGGAGCGGTCGGTGAAGTCGTCGGCGGTGACCAGCTCGACCTCGGCGGGCGCCAGGTGCTCGGCGAGCTTCCCCATGTCGACCTCGCGGTCGCCGGGGACGCCCACGGCGACGATCTCGCCGTCGACCTTGACCAGGAGGTTCTTGAGGGTGGCCGAGGCGGGGACGCCGAGGTGCTCGGCGAGCGTCTCGATGGTGGGGGTGTCGGGGGTGTCCAGGTCCTCGACCGGCGGGTGGCCGGAGCCGTCGACCGGCGTCATGGCGGTCGTCATCGCCTCGGTGTTGGCCGCGAACCCGCAGGCCGGGCAGTAGACGAAGGTGTCCTCGCCGGCCGCGGCGGGCGCGAGGAACTCCTCGGACGCGGAGCCGCCCATCGAGCCGGAGACGGCGGACACGATGCGGTAGTCCAGGCCGAGCCGCTCGAAGATCCGCTGGTACGCCTGGCGGTGCAGCCGGTAGGACTCCTCCAGCGCGGCGTCGCTCACGTCGAAGGAGTAGGAGTCCTTCATGGTGAACTCGCGGCCGCGCAGGATGCCGGACCGGGGGCGGGCCTCGTCCCGGTACTTGGTCTGGATCTGGTACAGCATCACCGGCAGGTCCTTGTAGGACGCGCACTGGTCCTTGACGACCTGGGTGAAGATCTCCTCGTGGGTCGGCCCGAGAAGGTAGTCGCCGCCCTTGCGGTCCTTGAGGCGGAAGAGCAGGTCGCCGTACTCCTCGTAGCGGCCGGACTGCTCGTACGGCTCCTTGGGCAGCAGCGCGGGCAGCAGCACCTCCTGGGCGCCGATGGCGTCCATCTCCTCCCGCACGACGCGGGTGACGTTCTCCAGCACCTGCTTGCCCAGCGGGAGCCAGGTCCAGATTCCGGCCGCGGCGCGGCGGACGTATCCGGCCCGGACGAGAAGCTTGTGGCTGAGCGTCTCGGCGTCGGCCGGGTCGTCGCGCAGCGTCTTCAGCATCGTGCGGGACATGCGCTGGACTCGGGCTGCCATCGGGGGTCTCCTGCTGGTGGTGAGGTGCGGTGCCGCCGCGCGCCGCGGGCGTGAGGCGGTGAGAACAGGAGGTTATCCGTTGTCGGCGGCCGGGCGGAAATGCGTATCCGCTGCGCCGGCGGGCCCGCCCGTCCGCCCCTCTCCGTCTCGCCGGCCGCTGCTAGGGCGTGTCCGGGGAGCGGCGGAGGGGGAGGTGCGCGCCCATGACGACGTAGGGACAGCTCGCGGAGGGGAAGCGGACGCGGCGTGCCAGGTCGCGGTAGCCGAGCGAACGGTAGAGCGCGCGGGCCGGGGACTCGGTGTCGAGCGCGGAGAGGATCGACCGCGGCTCGTCGGCCCCGTCGGTGATCCCGGTGATGAGCGCGCGGCCCAGACCGCGGTTCTGGAAGGCGGGCAGGACGTGCAGCTCGGTGATCACGAACGCGTCGCCGAGCCACGCGTCGTGCCCCTCCTGGCGCAGGTAGGGGTGGACGACGGTGGACCACCACTGGGTGCGGTCGTTGGGCATGCCGTAGACGAAGCCGACCAGCCGGTCGCCCTCGTCGGTGGTGGCGCCGAGGGCGCGGGCGCCGGTCATGGTCAGGTGGCGCAGCACGATGTGGTGCCGGACGGCGACCTCGTCGTCGGTGAGCCCGAAGGCCAGCGCCTGCACAGCGAGGGCCTCGTCGACGCGTGCGGCCAGGTCGAGGGGGCCGATGGACACCGCTCGGGGGTCCGGGTGGTGGTGTCCGGAGGTATGCCGCATGGCGGGGAGGCTACTAGCTGATCGTCCGTGGGCGCGCGTCAGAAGAGGACGCTCATGAACGCGCCGACCTCGCGGAAGCCGACGCGCCGGTACGAGGCGCGGGCTGCGGTGTTGAAGTCGTTGACGTACAGGCTCACCACGGGGGCGATCTCGGTCAGCGCGTAGCGGAGGACGGCGGCCATGCCGGAGACGGAGAGGCGGCGGCCGCGGTGTTCGGGGGCGACCCAGACGCCCTGGATCTGGCATGCGTGCGGGGTGGCGGCGCCGATCTCGGCCTTGAAGATCACGCGGTCGCCCTCGAAGCGGGCGAAGGAGCGGCCGGAACCGACGAGTTCGGCCACGCGGGCCTGGTAGATGAGGCCGCCGTCGCCGGCGAGCGGCGAGACGCCGACCTCCTCGGTGAACATCGCGATGCAGGCCGGCATGACCAGGTCCATCTCGTCCTTGCGGACCCGGCGGACGAGGGGGTCGGGGGCGACGTCCTGCGGAACCGTTTCGGTGACCATCAGCGGCTGGTGCGGGCGGACCTCGCGGGCGGGGCCCCAGTGCGGCTGGAGGCGGGACCAGAGCGCGGCGGTGGGGGCCGCGGGGCCGACTATGGAGGAGCAGCGGCGGCCCTGCCGCCGGGCGCGTTCGGCGAAGGCGCGTACGGCCTCCGGGCTCGCGCAGAGCGGTACCAGGTTGGCGCCGGCGTAGCAGAGGGACTCCAGCCGGCCGTGGCGGTACCAGCCCCAGAGTTCGCCGCCGAGACGCCACGGGTCGAGGCCGGAGGCCTGGACGCGGGCGGTGACGAAGGCGTTGTTGACGGGTTCGCGGTGCAGTACGGACAGCGCGGAGTCGAGTTCGTCGGGTTCGAGGACCCGTATCGAGGTGGTCGTCAGCACGAATCGCCTCACCTCGCCGGTACGGGGGCCGTGGCCCGCTGGGTCCCTGCGGGAACTCTAACTCCGGCCGCGCCGTCCGGCTGGCGCTCCCCCGTGGACGCCGTCACCCGGGTGACGGCACCGCCGCACCCGGGTGAGGTCCTTCGCGGCGTTCAGCCGGCGACGGAGACGGCGGGCTCGCCGGAGGCGACGCCGTCCTTCTCCATCTGCTCGGCGATCTTCATGGCCTCGTCGATGAGCGTCTCGACGATCTTCGACTCGGGAACGGTCTTGATGACCTCCCCCTTGACGAAGATCTGGCCCTTGCCGTTGCCGGAGGCGACGCCGAGGTCGGCCTCGCGGGCCTCGCCGGGACCGTTGACGACGCAGCCCATGACGGCGACGCGCAGCGGCACCTCCATGCCCTCCAGCCCGGCGGTGACCTCGTCGGCCAGCTTGTAGACGTCGACCTGGGCACGGCCGCAGGACGGGCAGGAGACGATCTCGAGGCGGCGCTGGCGCAGGCCGAGGGACTCCAGGATCTGGATGCCGACCTTGACCTCTTCGGCGGGCGGCGCGGAGAGGGAGACGCGGATGGTGTCGCCGATGCCCTCGGAGAGCAGGGCGCCGAAGGCGACCGCGGACTTGATGGTGCCCTGGAAGGCGGGGCCGGCCTCGGTGACGCCGAGGTGCAGCGGGTAGTCGCACTGCGCGGCGAGCTGCCGGTAGGCGTTGACCATCACGACCGGGTCGTTGTGCTTGACGGAGATCTTGATGTCGCGGAAGCCGTGCTCCTCGAAGAGCGAGCACTCCCACAGCGCCGATTCGACCAGGGCCTCGGGGGTGGCCTTGCCGTACTTCTGGAGCAGCCGCCTGTCGAGCGAGCCCGCGTTGACTCCGATGCGGATCGGGGTGGCGGCGGCGGACGCGGCCTTGGCGATCTCCTTCACCTTGTCGTCGAACTGCTTGATGTTGCCCGGGTTCACCCGGACGGCGGCGCAGCCGGCGTCGATGGCGGCGAAGACGTACTTGGGCTGGAAGTGGATGTCGGCGATGACCGGGATCTGCGACTTCCTCGCGATGGTGGCGAGGGCGTCGGCGTCGTCCTGCGTCGGGCACGCGACGCGCACGATCTGGCAGCCGGAGGCGGTCAGTTCGGCGATCTGCTGGAGCGTCGCGCCGATGTCCGAGGTGCGGGTGGTGGTCATGGACTGGACCGAGACGGGGGCGTCGCCGCCCACGGCCACCGGGCCGACCTGGATCTTCCGGCTGACGCGGCGGTCGGCGAGCTTGGTCGGTACGTCCGGCATTCCGAGCGAAATCGCTGTCATCGGCGGTGCAACCCCAAGGTGTGGATCATGGTCCCGAGATCGTCGAGCGGGCTCCGGATCCGAGATTACGGCACCCGGTGCGCGGTCAGCACATCGCGCCGGTCAAACCCACACGAAGGGTGACGGCCGGATGCCCGCGGACGGGCGTACGGCCGTCACCCTTCGAGGGGCGGCGCTATCCGGTGAGACGGACCGGGTTGACGATGTCCGCGGCCATCACCAGCAGCGTGAAGCCGACGAAGACGCCGGCGACCACGTAGGCGACGGGCATCAGCTTCGCCACGTCGAACGGGCCGGGGTCGGGGCGCCGGAGCACCTTGGCGACGCCGCGGCGCAGCGACTCCCACAGCGCGCCGGCGATGTGTCCGCCGTCCAGCGGCAGCAGCGGGAGCATGTTGAAGAGGAACAGCGACAGGTTGAACGCCGCCACCATCTGCAGCATCATCGCGATCTGGTACGTCGCCGGGATGTCGAGGGAGAAGATCTCCCCGCCGACGCGGGCCGCGCCGACGACTCCCATCGGGGAGTCCTGCCGGCGTTCCGCGTCGCCGAACGTGGCGGCCCACAGGTCGTCGATCTTCGAGGGCAGGTCGATCAGGGCCTCGAATCCGGCGACCATCATGTCGCCCATCCGGTCGACGGCCTGCGGGAAGGACTGCTCGACCACACCGGACGCGGGCCGGAAGCCGAGGAAGCCGGTCGTCACCGTCTCGCCCTCGACCTGTCGACCGTCCTCGCCGATCTTGGCGACCTCGTTCTCCACCAGGTCCGCCTGGAGAGTGCGGCGCTCTCCGTCCTTGCCCTCGACGACGAGGGTGGCCTCGCCGGTGGTCTTCCGGATGGCCTCACGGAGCTGCTCCCACTCGGTGACCTTCTCACCGTCGAACGACACGAAGGTGTCGCCCGGCCGCAGCCCGGCCTTCTCCGCGGGCGTGTCGGCGGCGCCCTTCGGACACTTCTCGTCGACGGACGCCGAGGCCGGCAGCACGCAGTCGGAGACGCTGGCCACCGTCGTGGTGGTGGTGTTGACGCCGAAGGTCATCAGGACCCCGAGGAAGACCGCCACGGCCAGGATCAGGTTCATGAACGGCCCGGCGAACATGACGATGACGCGCTTCCACGGCTTGCGCGTGTAGAACAGCCGCTTCTCGTCGCCCGGCTGGAGCTCCTCGTACGCGGCCTCGCGGGCGTCCTCGATCATGCCGCGGAACGGCGAGGTGGAACGCTTCCGCACCTTCCCGTCGTCACCGGGCGGGAACATGCCGATCATGCGGATGTAGCCGCCGAGCGGGATGGCCTTGATTCCGTACTCGGTATCGCCCTTGCGGCGGGAGAAGAGGGTCGGACCGAAGCCGACCATGTACTGCGGCACCCGGACGCCGAACATCTTGGCGGTGGTCAGGTGGCCCAGCTCGTGCCAGGCGATGGAGATCAGCAGACCGATCGCGAAGACGACTATGCCGAGGATCCACATCAGGGTCGTCATGCGCGCGCCTCCACTACCGCCCGGGCGGCCAGCTCGCGGGCTCTCGCCCGCGCCCACTCCTCGGCCTCCAGGACACCGGTCAACGTCAGGTCGGTTCCGCCGGGCGAGCCGTCCGTGCGCCCGCCGGTGTGCTCCTCGACCACAGAGGCGACCGTATCGACAATTCCCGTGAAGGGCAGCCTGCCGGCGAGGAACGCGTCGACGCACTCCTCGTTGGCGGCGTTGTAGACGGCGGGGGCGGTGCCACCGAGCGCGCCGACGTGGCAGGCGAGCGGGACGGAGGGGAAGGCGTCCTCGTCCAGCGGGAAGAAGTCCCAGGACATGGGCTGCGTCCAGTCGAAGACCGGCCCGGCGTCCGGCACCCGTGCGGGCCAGCCGATGCCCAGGGCGATGGGCAGCCGCATGTCGGGCGGGCCGCACTGGGCGAGCGTGGACCCGTCGGTGAACTCCACCATCGAGTGGATGGCGGACTGCGGATGGACGACGACCTGGATGCGGTCGAAGGGGATGTCGTACAGCAGATGGGCCTCGATGACCTCCAGGCCCTTGTTGACCAGAGTGGCCGAGTTGACGGTGATCACCGGGCCCATCGCCCAGGTGGGGTGGGCGAGGGCGTCCTCGGGGGTCACGTCGGCCAGCTCGGCGCGGGTGCGGCCGCGGAACGGACCGCCGGAGGCGGTGACCAGCAGCTTCCGCACCTCGCCGCGGGTGCCGCCCTTCAGCGCCTGGAACAGTGCCGAGTGCTCGGAGTCGACGGGGACGATCTGACCCGGGCGGGCAAGGGCCTTCACCAGCGGGCCGCCGACGATCAGCGACTCCTTGTTGGCCAGCGCCAGCACCCGGCCGGCCTTGAGCGCCGCGAGGGTCGGGGCCAGACCGATGGAACCGGTGATGCCGTTGAGGACGGTGTGGCACTCGGACCCGGCCAGCTCGGTCGCCGCGTCGGGCCCGGCCAGCACCTCCGGCAGCGGCTCGCCGGGGCCGAAGGCGGCGCGCAGCGCCTCGCGCAGGTCGTCGGCCTTGTCGGCGCGGGCGACGGCCACCGTGCGTACCCGCAGCCGCCGCGCCTGCTCGGCGAGCTCGGCCACGCGCCCGCCGTTGGCGGACAGCGCGGTCACCCGGAAGCGCTCCGGGTTGCTGAGCACGACGTCCACCGCCTGGGTGCCGATGGAGCCGGTCGAGCCGAGGATCACGATGTCTCGAGGGCCGCCGGACGGGGGTGGGTCGGCGGGACAGGGGGCGTGCGGGTCAGCGAGGAGGTGGTCCGTCATGGGTCCATTGTGTCTGTTCCACGGAGCGTCACGTGCAGCGGCGGGGCGGGGCACCCCCCTCCGGTGCCCCACCCCGCCGTACCGTGCCCCGGGGGCGTCCCCGCCGAGCCGTGCACGTCGTCAGCCGGTCCGCAGCTCCTCCACGGAGGTGCCGCCGTGCAGGAACGCCCATCCCACGGCGACCGCGCCCGCCGCGAGCACCAGGGTGACCGCGCCGTACAGGCCCAGTTCGGCTTAGGGCACGGCCGCTTCGCGGACCACGTGGAAGGACGGCTTGCTGCCGAGGGCCTCGTACTCGTGGCCGTAGCCCCGGGCGAGGAGCGTTCCCACCGTCAGGGCGAGCGCCGTGGCCGGGACGAGCGGGGCGAAGGTCTGCCAGGCGACCACGCGCCGCAGCACACGCCGGGGCACGCCCGTGGCCGCCAGCGCGGCGTGCGCGCCGCGCCGGGAGACCACGCCCTCCGCGAGGGCGGCGATCAGGCCGAGTGTCGCGACGACGAGGGACAGCAGCACGGCCACCTGGACGAGGTCCATCGTCCCCAGGTAGAAGTCCGCGTCCGAGCCGCCCAGTCCGGTCGGTTCCCGTCCCGCCCGGATGTCGGAACGGCGCTGAACCTCGATCCGCGCGGCGACGAGCGCCTCGAACAGCTCCCGGACGCCCGCGGCCACCGCGCCGACCACCACACAGGTGAGGACGGCGGCGAAGGCCCGGCTGCCGCTCCACGGGTCTTCCCGGAGGCGGCGCGACGCGACCAGCGCCGCGGGCCCGCGGGCGTAGCGGTGCAGCACCCGCCCTGCCGTGTGGGTGATCCACCCCGCGCCCAGGACCACGCCCAGGACGCAGCAGATCCCGCCGCCGAGCAGGGCGAACAGAGCGACGCCGACCGGTGGACCAGCGGGTCGGTCAAGGGCGAGCAGCGGCGTGAACTGGGCGAGCGTCGCCAGGGCGAGCCCGAGGGCGATCAGCGCCGCGGGCCAGGGTCGCGGCGCGCCTCTCCGGCGCGCCCGGCGGGTCACGCCCAGCGGACTCACGACGGCCCGGCGCAGCAGCACCACGGCGGTGAGGGCGGCGAGGCCGGGCAGGCCGAGGAGCACCGCCCCGAAGGCCGGTGGGGACGGCAGGACGTCCGTGGGGAACGGCAGCCGCCCGTCGGGACCCGGGTCGTGCAGCACCACGCGCAGGACGAGGAAGACACCCAGTCCGGCGACCGTGCCGGCCAGCGCGGCGAGGCCCGTCTCCGTCGCGGCGATCACCCTCGCCTGGCGGGGCGTGGCACCGGCCAGGCGTACGGCGGCGAGCCGGCGGTCGCGTGCGGGCGCGCCGATGCGGGCGCACTGGCCGAGAAGGGCCAGCACCGGCAGGGTCATCATCAGCAGCGCCAGGACGACGCCCGGCCGCAGGCCGGGCTGGCGGAGCAGTGCGCTGCTGTAGTGCTGCGCCGAGCCCGGCCGGGCGGCGCCGAACGGTCCGGGCGGGTCGATCGCCAGCACGGTCGCCGCACACAGGGCGGCGAGCCCTCCGAGTGCGGCGCCGAAAGCGGTCAGTGCCGCCCGCAGGGTGTCCGTGCGGGTGCCGGCGAGGGCGAGGCGGAGGAGTGCCGCGGGCTTCAACTCCCTCACGCGGCACCCCGGTTCCCCGCAGTGAGCCGGGTCGCCGCGGTGTCGAAGCCGGTGACGCCGAGGCCCGTGGAGTCGACCTCGCCGTCGCGGAGCACGATCTCGCGGTCGGCGTAGCCGGCGACCCGTGGTTCGTGGGTGACCAGGACGACGGTGGTCCCCTGTTCCCGGGTGAGGCGGCTGAGCAGGCCGAGGAGTTGCTCCCCGGCCAGGGCGTCCAGCGCGCCGGTGGGCTCGTCGGCGAACAGCACGCGGGGCTCGGTGACCAGCGCACGGGCGGCCGCGCAGCGCTGCTGCTGGCCGCCGGAGGTCTCTCCGGGGAGGGAGTCGGCGACGTCGGCGACGCCGAGGCGTTCCAGCCAGGTCAGGGCGGTGGTCCGGGCCTCGCGGCGGCTCCGGCCGCCGAGCAGCAGGGGCAGCGCGACGTTCTCGGCGGCGGTCAGTTCGGCGACGAGACCGCCGAACTGGAAGAGCACGCCGAACTCGGTGCGGCGCAGGCGGGAGCGGGCGTCCTCGGTGAGGTCGTCCAGCCGCCGGCCGTCGAAGTGCACCTCGCCCGCGTCGGGCGCGAGGATGCCGGCGAGGCTGTGCAGCAGCGTGGACTTGCCGCAGCCGCTGGGGCCGGTGACGGCGACGAACTCGCCGTGCGCGATGTCGAGGCTCACCCCCCGGAGTGCGGGGGTGCGTCCGTAGGACTTCTCGAGTCCGCGGGCGTGCAGGAGGGTCATGCGTGGACCTCTCGGTGCAGGTCGGCGACGCGTTCCAGGGTGGTCTGCATCCAGCGCAGGTCGGCGTCGATGTGGGCGAGGGCGAAGTCCGCGGCGACGACGTCGCCGAGCGGGGCCGCGGGGTCGGTCTTGAGCGCGGTCAGTTCGCGCAAACGGTCGGCATGGGCCTGTCGTTGCGCGGACAGGTAGGCGCGCGCCTCGTCGGTGTCGGCGACGAGCAGGGCGACGACGACCTTGGCGAGCAGTTCGCTGCTGATGTACGGCGCGGGCGTCTCGACGTGTGCGAGCCAGCCGGTGAGTTTCTCCCGCCCGGCGGCGGTGAGGGCGAACTCGGTGCGGTCGGGGCCGCCCTCGCGGCTCTGGCCGGCCTGCTCGACGAGTCCGTCCCGTTCGAGACGGCCCAGCGTGCCGTAGACCTGGCCGAAGGCGATCGGCTTCGCCTGCGGAAAGCGCTGGTCGTGCGCCTTCTTGAGGTCGTAGCCGTGCTGCGGGCCGGTGGCCAGCAGGGCGAGCAGCACGTGTGCGGCTGTGGACATGTGCAG
This sequence comes from Streptomyces hazeniae, assembly GCF_031845485.1. Lineage (NCBI taxonomy): Bacteria > Bacillati > Actinomycetota > Actinomycetes > Kitasatosporales > Streptomycetaceae > Streptomyces > Streptomyces hazeniae. The sequence goes on along the minus strand of NZ_JAVREQ010000005.1, from coordinate 183,405 downwards.
CACTATTCTCTGAGGTAATAGTGAGTGTCAAGTCACCCGTGCGCACCCGCCGGTGAGGGAACCGGGGGGCTGGTGAGGGCGTGTCAGGGGAGGCAGGCGACATTCGGTTCGGTGAGGGGAGAGTTCACGTGGAGGTCAGGGGTACGGGTGCGCACGCGTCACGGCGCGTCGCGCTCTCGCTGGGCGCCGGGGCACTCGTGGCCGCGGCGGCACCGCTGGGCGGCAGCGCGCACGCGGCACCGGCGGCGGCCGGCGGGGACCGACTCGCCCGGCGGCTCGCGGAGCTGGAGAACCGGCGCGCCGCACGGCTCGGCGTCTTCGCCCACGACACGGCCACCGGCCGGAGCGTGCGGTACCGGGCGCAGGAGCGGTTCCCGATGTGCTCGGTCTTCAAGACCCTCGCCGTCGCGGCCGTGCTGCGGGACCTCGACCGGCACGGAGAGTTTCTGGCCCGGCGCGTGCGCTACGACGAGAAGACCGTCACGGACTCCGGCTACGCCCCCGTCACCGGGAAGCCGGAGAACCTCGCGCACGGCATGACGGTCGAGGAGCTGTGCGACGCGGCGATCCGGTACAGCGACAACGCCGCGGCCAACCTGCTGCTGCGCGCACTGGGCGGGCCGCGGGCCGTCACCCGCTTCTGCCGCTCCGTCGGGGACCGCGTCACCCGGCTCGACCGGTGGGAGCCGGAGCTGAACTCGGCGGAGCCCGGGCGGCGTACGGACACCACCACGCCGCGCGCCGTCGCGGGCACCTACGCGCGGCTCACCCTCGGGGACGCGCTCGACCGCGCCGACCGGCGCCGGCTCACCGGGTGGCTGCTGGGCAACACCACCAGCGGCGCGAAGTTCCGGGCCGGGCTGCCCGACGGCTGGGCCGTCGCGGACAAGACCGGCGGCGGGGAGTACGGCACCAACAACGACGTGGGCCTCGCCTGGCCGCCCGGCCGGCCGCCGATCGTCCTGGCCGTGCTGACGACCCGCTTCACCCCGGACGCGGAACGGATCGACCCGCTCGTCGCCGAGACCGCGTCCCTGGTCGCCGCCGAACTCGGCTGACGCACCTGCGGGTGCAGCCGCCTCCAGCACGGCGACGGCGGGAGGGCCCGTTCGGGCCCTCCCGTCACAGGGTGCCGGGAAGGGCCCACCATTGGGTCGGCTGACCGGTCACCTCGGCGACGGTCTCGAAGTCACGGTCGTAGTGGAGCACTGTCAGACCCTGGAGTTCCGCCGTCGCCGCGATCATCAGGTCGACGGCTCCGGCGGAACGGTGCAGGCCGCCACCCGTCAACTCCCGCTGGACGTCCCATGCCCGCGACACGGCCCGGTCGTCCAGGGGCGCCCGGCCGAAGAGTGCGTCGATGTCCGCGACGAGCTCGGCCCGGTCTGCAGCACTTCGCGCGCTGTAGTGGAACTCGATCTCCGTGAGGGGGCATCGCGCGATGATCCGCTCCTCGAGCGGTTTCGTCCACGTGGTGCGAGCGGGCTCTTTGAGGAGGCGCACCAGGGCGCTCGTGTCGATGAGGTGGACGGCAGCAGTCACGACCGGTAGTTCTTCTTCTCCAGGAGATCGTCGAACGCGCCGGCGTCCCCCTTCGCCGCGAGTCGGGCCAGCCCTATGGCCCGCCGCTTACGTTCCACGCCTTCCCGGAGAGCCGCCGTGACCGTGTCCTTCTTGGTCTTCGTGCCGAACGCGACGGCGGCATCGGCGAGCAGCTGCTCGCCCACGTCGATGAGAGTCTTCGCCATGCTCGCTTCCGCCTGTCGTACATCTTTCCGGTTTCCCCGTGTACCTAGCGCGTATACGTGAGGGAGGCCGCTGCGGAACAGCGGCCTCCCTCACGCGGCAAACGTCAGCGGATCGGGCGGTGGGCGTTCTCCTTGGTGGAGGGGCCGGGGGTCTGGTCGGCGATCCAGGCGCCGTCGGTGGAGGCGTCGAGGACGCCCTCCTCCAGCCAGGTGTAGGAGCCGTTCATGATGCCCTTGACCACGGTGCGGTCCAGGTCGTCGGTGTTGTGCCACAGGCGGCTGAACAGCTCCTCGACGCGGACTCGCGACTGGCGGCAGAAGGCGTCCGCGAGCTGGTGGGCGGCCTTCCCGTTCTCGTCGTCCCGGCGCATCTGCTCCGCGCGGACGCAGGCCGCGCTCATCGCGAAGAGTTCGGCGCCGATGTCGACGATGCGGGCGAGGAAGTTCTGCTTGGTCTCCATCCGGCCCTGCCAGCGGGACATGGCGTAGAACGTGGACCGCGCCAGCTTGCGGGCGGTGCGCTCGACGTACCGCAGGTGCGGGGCGAGGTTGTCGAACTCGGCGTAGGCGTTCGGCAGCTGGCCGGCGCCGGCGACCAGCTTGGGCAGCCAGCGGGCGTAGAAGCCGCCGGCCGCGAGGGCGGCCTTCCGCTTGTCGGCGAACGTGGCCTCCGGGTCGATCAGCTCGCCCGCGACGGAGAGGTGCGCGTCGACGGCCTCGCGCGCGATCAGCAGGTGCATGATCTCCGTGGAGCCCTCGAAGATCCGGTTGATGCGCATGTCGCGGAGCAGCTGCTCGGCGGGGATGCCCTTCTCGCCGCGGGCGGCGAGCGAGGCGGCGGTCTCGTAGCCGCGGCCGCCCCGGATCTGCACCAGGTCGTCAGCCATCTGCCAGGCCATCTCGCTGCCGAAGAGCTTCGCGAGGGCGGCCTCGATGCGGATGTCGTTGCGGTCCTCGTCGGCCATCTGGGAGGACAGGTCGACGACCGCCTCCAGCGCGAAGGTGGTCGCGGCCATGAACGCCATCTTGCCGCCGACGGCCTCGTGCTTGGCGACCGGCTTGCCCCACTGCACCCGGGCCTCGCTCCACTCGCGGGCGATCTTCAGGCACCACTTGCCGGCGCCCACGCAGGTCGCGGGGAGGGAGAGGCGTCCGGTGTTGAGCGTGGTCAGCGCGATCTTGAGGCCGGCACCCTCCTTGCCGATGAGGTTGGCCTTCGGCACGCGCACCTGGTGGAAGCGGGTGACGCCGTTCTCGATGCCGCGCAGGCCCATGAACGCGTTGCGGTTCTCCACCGTGATGCCCTCGGCGTCGCCCTCGACGACGAAGGCGCTGATCCCGCCGGGGTGGCCGTCCGACTTCGGCACCCGCGCCATCACCACCAGCAGGTCGGCGACGACGCCGTTGGTGGTCCACAGCTTCACGCCGTCCAGCACGTAGTGGTCGCCGTCGGGAACGGCCGTCGTGGCGAGGCGGGCCGGGTCGGAGCCGACGTCGGGTTCGGTGAGCAGGAAGGCGGAGATGTCGGTGGTGGCGCAGCGTGGCAGGAAGGCGTCCTTCTGCTCCTGTGTGCCGAACAGCTTCAGCGGCTGCGGCACGCCGATCGACTGGTGCGCGGAGAGCAGCGCGCCGACGGCCGGGCTGGCGGAGCCGGCCAGGGCGAGGGCCTTGTTGTAGTAGACCTGCGACAGGCCGAGGCCGCCGTACTCGGTGCCGACCTTCATGCCGAGGGCGCCGAGTCCCTTGAGGCCGTTGATCACGTCGTCCGGGATCTGCGACTCGCGTTCGATGAGCGCGCCGTCGATGCTGGTCTCGCAGAAGGTGCGCAGCTTGGTGAGGAAGTCCTCGCCGCGCTGCACGGACTCGGGGTCGGGCGCCGGATGCGGGTGGATGAGGTCGAGCCGGAATCGGCCCAGGAAGAGTTCCTTGGCGAAGCTGGGCTTTCGCCAGTCCTGCTCCCGCGCCGCCTCGGCGACCTCTCGGGCTTCGCGTTCCGTAACGGTCATGACGCGTGCTCACCTCGCACTCTCGCACTACTGACGGGTGCTACTCGACCGTATGTACCCGGAACGGGCGATCCCTACCAGCGCTCACGCGAGCGGGCTCACCTCCCCGGTCCCCCGCCGGTACGCGCGCCTGCTCAGGGCACCACGCGGAAGTGGGTGGTCAGCCGCTCGCCGTCGTGGACGTGGTAGGCGAGCAGCGGGGGCAGCGCGTAGTCGATCGGCCCGTCCGCGTCGCCCTCCCAGGGCATCCGCAGGGTGGAGACGACGCCCGGCGCGGCGATCAGCGGGAGTCCGGCGAAGGTGGTGGCGGCCGGGGTGTGGGTGTGGCCGCAGAGCAGGGCGGCGACGTGCGCGTGGCGGGCGACGACGGCGGCGAGGCGTTCCTCCCCGAACTGGCGGATCGGGTCGACGTACTGGCCGTGCAGCGGCACCGGCGGGTGGTGGAAGCACACGAACGCCGGGAGGTCGTACGGCCCGGCCGCCAGTTCGGCGTCGAGCCAGGCGAGGGTGGCGTCGTCCAGGTGGCCGTCGCCGCGGCCGGGGATGCTGGAGTCGCACATCAGGAAGGTCGCGCCGGGCAGCCGGTGGACCTGGTTCACCGGCGCGTCGTCGGCCGGGTCGCCGCCGAGCAGGGCCGCGCGGTACGGCCCGCGGACGTCGTGGTTGCCGGGGCAGTGCAGCAGCGGTGCGTGCCGGGAACGGGCGAGCAGCCCGGCCGCCTCGGCGTACTCCTCCTCGGTGCCGCGATCGGTCAGGTCGCCGGTGACGAGGACGGCGTCGAGGTCGCCGGGCAGCGCGTCCAGGTGGCCCAGTACCCGCTCGGTGCGCTCCCGGGCGCGGGCGCCGCCGTCGCCCCGGTCGTGGCCGAGGTGGATGTCACTGAGCTGGGCGAAGACGAACATCGCCGATCCCTTCGTCGCCGGGGCGTGCGCGGCCGGGCACCGTGGACGGTCCGCGCCCGCCGTGTGAGCGGTACCGGGACAGCCTGTCACCCGCCCCACGGCCCCCCTGGACGGGCCGCACGGGCCGGGGAGGCCGCGCCACGCCCGGCGCGGCTGGCCCGCACCGCCCCGGATCATGCGCCGGGAAGGCCAGGTTCAGCGCTTCGGGGGATCTTCGCCCCGGCCCCCTTCAGTGACCCCGCCGTGGTCCGCATGCTCGGGCGGTGTGACGACACCGACCTGGGCGTGGATACACAAGACGACTGCTGCCGCGGTGTGCGCGCTCGCCGCCCTCACCCTGCCGCCCTCCTCCGCCTCGGCCGACCCGCTGCCCGTGCCGTCGGTGCGGGTACGCATCGACCCCACCGCGGGCGTCGAGGTGGACGTCCGCGGCCCCGGAGTGGACGTGGGGACGACCGTACGGCCGCCCGCGGTGGGCGGCTGCGGGAGCCGCGTGGAGGCGGGCGCGGCACCGCCCGGCGTGCGGGTGCGGGTGTCCGGGCCGGGGTGTGCTCCCCCGCCGCCACCGCCACCGCCCGTGCCGGCGCCCGTGCCGGAGCCGGAGCCGGTGGTGCGGGAGCCCGAGCCGACGCCCCCGCCCCCTCCACCTCCCAGACCGACACCGCCCGCATCGCCCACGCCGGAGCCGAGCCGTACACCCGACCCGCCGCTCGCCGGGGCCGCGCAGGCGACGGCGCCGCGCCAGGAGCCGTCCGGCGAGATGTCGATGGTGACCCGCACGCTGCTGATCATCGCGCCGGCCGTGCTGGCCGCGGCCGCGCTCCGTCCCCGCTCGTCCGCGTCCTCCCGCTAGGAGTCCTTCGTGTCGCAGTGGTTGATCCTGCTCGTCTGCCTGGTGGTCGCGTGTGCGGCGGTCATCGGCGTGGTGTTCCTCCGGCAGCGCCGGGCGGGCGAGGAAGACGACCCGTCCGAGACCCCGGACGTGATCGAGTACATGACGATGATGATCGGGGTGGTGTACGCGATCGTGCTGGGCCTGGCGATCGCCGGCGTGTGGGAGGCGCGCAACGCGGCCGATGAGACCGTGCAGCGGGAGGCGCAGGCGCTGCACGAGATACACGAACGCGTCCAGGTCTATCCCGCCGAGGAGCGCGGCCGGATTCGCGCGGACGTGGCGGCGTACGTGCGCCACACCGTCGGCCCCGAGTGGACGCACATGACGGCGCAGGGCGAACTCACCGCCCGCGGCGACCGGTTGCTGAGCGCGCTGCGCCGCGACGTGCAGGCCGTGCGCCCCGAGAGCACGCAGGCGGTGCAGGCGTACCAGGGGGTCGTCGACCAGGTCGCGGTGGTGGACGCGGCCCGGGTGCAGCGGGAGGCGCAGGCGGCGCCGACCATGCCGAGTGTGGTGTGGTTCGGGCTGATCGGCGGCGGGGTGCTGACCGTGGGGATGGTCTTCGCGCTGCAGATCCAGCGTTCACGGCGGGAGATGATGCTCGCGGGCCTGTTCAGCGCGCTGGTCGTCTTCCTGATCTTCCTGGTCTGGCACTTCGACTCCCCCTTCACACGGGGCCTGAGTGAGCCGACCGAGGCGTACACGGCGCTGTTCCCGCGTGCCGCGCCGGACTAGAGAGGGCGGGGCCGGGGGCGTTCCCCCGGCCCCGCCCTCTCGGGGCGCTGCGGCCGTCAGAGCTCCAGGCCGGTGAGCACCATGACCCGCTCGTAGGTGTAGTCGTCCATGGCGTACTGCACGCCCTCGCGGCCCACTCCGGACTGCTTGGCCCCGCCGTACGGCATCTGGTCCGCGCGGTAGGAGGGCACGTCGCCGATGATCACACCGCCGACCTCCAGCGCACGGTGCGCGCGGAACGCCGTCTGCACGTCGTGCGTGAACACGCCCGCCTGGAGGCCGTAGATCGAGTCGTTGGCGGCCTCGTACGCCTCCCGCTCGCCGTCGACCCGGGTGAGGGTCAGGACCGGGCCGAAGACCTCCTCGCAGCCGATCTGGGTGTCCCGGGGGACGTCCTCCAGCACGGTCGGTGCGTAGGAGGCGCCGTCGCGCTTGCCGCCGGTGAGCAGTTTGGCCCCGGCTGTGACGGCCTCCTCGACCCAGGACTCGATCCGCTTCGCGGCGTCCTCGCTGATCTGCGGACCGACCTCGGTGGCGGGGTCGGTCGGGTCGCCGGTCACCTGCGCCTCGACGGCCGCGACGACCCGCGGCACCAGACGGTCGTACACCGAGGTGTCGGCGATGACGCGCTGCACGGAAATGCAGGACTGGCCGCCCTGGTAGTTGGAGAACATCGCGATGCGCTGTGCGGCGTGATCCAGGTCGGCGTCCGAGGAGTAGTCGGACAGCACGAGCGCCGCGCCCTGGCCGCCGAGTTCGAGGGTGAGGTGCTTGCGCGGCACGGCGTCGACCAGGGACCAGCCGACGGGGCCGGAGCCGGTGAAGGAGATCACCGGCAGCCGCTCGTCCTGCACCAGGGCGGGCATCCGGTCGTTGGGGACGGGCAGCACGCTCCAGGAACCGGCGGGCAGGTCGGTCTCGGCGAGCAGTTCGCCGATGAGCAGACCCGACAGCGGGGTGGCCGGAGCGGGCTTGAGGATGATCGGCGTGCCGACGGCGATGGCCGGGGCGACCTTGTGGGCGCACAGGTTCAGCGGGAAGTTGAACGGCGCGATGCCCAGGACCGGGCCGCGCGGGAAGCGGCGGGTCAGCCCGAGGCGGCCCTGCCCGCCCGCGTCGGAGTCGAGGCGCTGCACGGTGCCGCCGTTGAAGCGCCGGGCCTCTTCGGCGGCCCAGCGGAAGACGGAGATGCAGCGGCCGACCTCACCCCGGGCCCAGCGCAGCGGCTTGCCGTTCTCGGCCGTGATCAGTTCGGCGATCTCGTCGGCGCGCTCGGTGACGCGGCGGCAGATGTGGTCGAGAGCGGCGGCACGCACGTGGGCCGGGGTGGCGGCGAACTCGTCCGCGACCGCGGTGGCCGCGGCGACGGCCTCCTCCACCTGGGCCTCGGTCGGGACGCTCACGGTGCCGACGTGGCGGCCGTCCCAGGGGGAGGCGACGTCGAAGGTCTCCTCGCCGGTGGCCTGTCGGCCGGCGAGCCAGAACGCGTGGGTGGCGGCTTCCTTGACTGGCACAGTGAATCCCGGCCCTTCCGAAATGGTGGGGATGGTGCGTTTGCTCTGGGCGACACGTTAGGCGGAGGACGCCGCGAGGGTGATTGTCCGACGCGGCCACATCGCGCACGGGCGTGCGCCGTATTGGCGCGTGGCGCGGGAGCGGGCGCGTGGCGGGGGGCTCCGCCCCCGTCGTCCGGCGGCGGCACGCGAGGCGTGCGGGAGTCCGGGGGCGGGCCGTTCCGCGTGAGGCGTGCGCGGGCTCACGTCCGCGTGCGCGCGGGCCGGGGACGTGACACCGGGTGCGGTGCGGCCGCCCCGCGGCGGTCGCGGGGCGTCGGTGCCCGGCGGAGCCGCCCGCTCAGGCGGTGACCTTGAGGGCGAGCCAGAGCTCCATGCGCACGTCGGGGTCGTCGAGTGAGCGGCCGAGGATCTCCTCGACGCGGCGCATGCGGTAGCGGAGGGTGTGGCGGTGCACGCCCAGGTCGGCGGCGGCGGCGTCCCACTGACCGTGCCGGGAGAGCCAGGCGCGCAGCGAGGCGACCAGGTCGCCCCGGCCGTGGGCGTCGTGTTCGTACAGCTTGCGCAGCAGGCCGTCCGCGAAGGCCCGCACGGCGTCGTCGGCGAGCAGCGGCAGCACGGACCCGGCGGCCACGTCCTCGTGCTCCACCAGGACCGAGCCGCGGCGGCGCGCCACCGACAGCGCCTGATCGGCCTGCTTGAACGCGACCCCGGTGCCGGCGAGTCCGGCGGGCGCCGAGACGCCGATGACCGGCGGGTCGTCCCAGCGGTCGCCCTCCGCGTCGGCCCGGCCGAACCGCTCGGCGCGGTCCGCGGCGGCCCGGGCCGCGTAGCGGGCGCACGCGGTGGCCGCGGCGCCCCCGTCGGAGGCGAGGACGACGAGCCGTTCGCCGTCCGGCACGACCAGGACGGCTTCGCCGCTGCGCGCCGCCGCGGTCTCGATCGCGTCGGCGAGGTCGTCGAGCAGGCCGTTCTCCGGTGCCGACAGCGCGCCGGCCACCAGGCCGTCGGGGCCGGCGACCGGGGCACCGGACGGGGTGATGGCCTGCGGTGCCGGTCTCCCGGCCCCGCCCCCGGCTGCGGCGCGCGCGTTCGCCGCCCGGCGCCGGGACGCCGGCCCGGCCGCCGGTTCGGCGACGATGACCCGCATCGGCGCGTCCAGGAGGCTCCCGTAGAGCCGTCCGGCGACGGCTCGTGCATGTCCGGCCTCGCCCGAGAGGAGCATGCGCAGCACCGCCGCGCCGAGTCGCTGCTCCGCCTCCTGGAGGGCGCGCGAGCGTTCCGTGGTGAGGGTGAGGAGCGCGACCGCGGAGTGCACGGCGTAGCGCTCGGCGGTGCCGGGCGGGGCGGCGGTGCCGACGGCCAGCACCGCCTTGGCGCGGCGCCCGGTGCCGACCGACTGGAGTTCCACCCGGTCGTCGCCCGCCTCCGGTTCGCTGACCACGGCGCTGGCGGGCGCCGGCCGGTCGCGGAGCCGTTCGGCGTCGGCGGCGTACCGGGCGGCGCGGCGGGCCGCCCACGCGGGCGCGGTGGCGACGACGGCGCCCGTCGCGTCGTAGAGCGCGGCCCAGCCGTCGACGTGGGTGGCGAGCCGCCCGAGCAGCGCGGTGGGGCCCTCCTGGGACAGCGCCGCGGTGGTCAGGTCGCGCTGTGCGTCGAAGCCAGCGGTGACCGCCTGGTACTGGTCGGCGGCGATGGCCGCGGAGACGAACTTGCTGATCGCGATGAACGGGGTGCGCCGAGGCACCTCCAGCAGCGGCATGTCCGCGTCTCGGGCCGCCTCGACCAGGGCGTCGGGCACCTTCTCGTAGTTGACCCCGGCCGCGAAGCCCAGCCCCACGACGCCCCGCCCGGCGAGCAGCCGCACGTAGCCGCGCATCGCCCCGTGATCCTCGGCGTCGAGTTTCAGCGCGGTGATCAGCAGGAGTTCCCCGCCGTCCAGATACGGCGTCGGGTCGGCCAGCTCGCTGGCGTGCGCCCAGCGCACGGGGGTGTCCAGCCGGTCGTGCCCCGCGAGCACGGACAACCGGAGTGCGGAGTGCTGCACGAGCGCGGCGAGAGTGGGTGGCATAACGCCCTCACCGTACCGCCGCGGGGCCCGCCGCGGCCCTGGTCCGGGCTATTCGCCGAGCCTCGCGAGCACCGGGGGCGTGCGCCTGCCGCGGACGGTGGTGAAGGAGACCACGGCCTGGCCGGGCTCGAGCTCGTTGGCCAGGTCGGAGGCGGACCAGCGCTGCCGCTGCACGGTCCGCACGGTGACCGACTCGGCCGTCACGTGGCGGCCGGTCACCATGCGCCGGATGCCGTGCATCAGCTTGGTCAGCGGCTCGTCCGAGACGAGCTGGCGGTTGGTGACGTCCCGGGTCTGCACCCACTCCGTGCCCCAGACCTCGGCGAAACGTTCCGCGTCCCAGGGTGTGACGCCCGCGCAGGCCACGCGGCAGCCCACCGCACCGAGCAGCGGCCCGCGCAGCGGCTCCGGCACGTCGTCCAGCGCCCGGAGGGTGAGCAGCACCCCGGCGTGGCCGCTGCGCAGCCGCTGGAGCCCGCGGAGTGCCTGCGGGGTGATGGTGCGGTCGGCGTCGTCCAGTACCAGGCAGGCGAAGAGCGACTGGTCGTCGCGGGCGAGCGCGGCGTCGGTGAACTGGGCGAGGACCAGCCGGGCGAGGATCCGGGAGGCCTCGGCGTGGCCGCGCTCGGGGAGGTCGATGCGCACCCGCAGCGGGTGTTCGAGGGCACGCAGCGAGAACGGCCGGTGGTCGCCGCCCGCGGCACCGCGGGCGAGGCCGGGGGGTGCGAAGAAGTCGGCGAAGGCGGGCCGGTCGAGCAGCGCGACACGGTCGGCGAGCAGGGTGCCCGTGTCGCCGGGACGGCCGAGCTGCCGCTCGTAGGCGTCGAGTTCACGCAGGTGCGCGCGATGGCCGGGCCGGGCGGGGTCGCGGCCCAGCGCCTCGCGGAGTGCGGCGAGGGGGCCGGGAACGCCGTCGAGGAGTTCCCGGAGTTCGGGCACGGCGGGGAAGCGGCCGTGGGCCGTGCGGAAGGGGCCGAGGAGCTGGGCGAGCGTCGTCGCGGCGCGGCGGCTGTCGCCCCCGGGCAGTCCGTCGGCGAGGTCGCCGACCAGCGCCTCGGCGAGGAGAGCGGCGGCCTCGTCCGGGTCGTCGGTGCCGCCGTAGAGGTCGAGGTCGTAGGCGGATTCCGGGCGGCCGGGCCGCACCACGACGTCGAAGGCGTCGTCCGGGGCGGGTTTCGTGCCGGAGGAGGTGACGGCGACGACGGCGGCCTGCCCGGCGAGCGCCTGGAGGCACAGCGATTCCACGACGGGCCGCACCAGGCGGGTCGTCTTGCCGGCCCCGGAAGGGCCGACGGCCAGCGCGGACGTGCCCAGCAGGGCGGGTTCGAGGGCCAGGCCGGCGCCGCGGTAGTCCTGCGGATTGCGGTCGTCGTCGGCGGCGGTGCCGATCCGGACCTGGCTCAGGGACAGGTCGTGCCGGGCGGCGCGCGACGGCAGGTCGCGCGCCCCGGAGGGGTGGGTGCAGGCGGCGGCACCGTCCCGCAGAACCGCCTCGGTGAACTGCGGGAGCCCGACGGGCCGGGACCGCACGGACTGCCAGGCCCGCTCGATGCGGGCGTGGTCGACGTCGCTCATCCGGCCGGCGAGCACCTCGGCGGACAGGCGCTCGGCGGCCTGCTCGGAGCCGCCGCCCGCGCGGCGGAGCTGCGGCCACACGACCGGGTCCTCGCCCGGCGGCGGGGGGCCGGCGGCGCGCGGGGACGTACGGGAGCGGCCCTTCAGGCGCGCCGCGGCCCGGCGCCCCACCTCGTCCCAGTGGCCGAGGCGGCCGAAGACGGCCGCCAGGCCGGCGAGGACCAGGCCGTAGTAGAGGTAATGAGCTACTACGAAGGCCGTCTTGTCATCTGCCCCCTGACGCCAGTCCTCCGGCGTCAGGGCGAGCAGCGGCCAGAGCCAGTAGTCGCCGAGATAGCCGTTCCACAGCAGGGACCAGACGAGCCAGCCGATCAGGAACGAGACCACCGCCCCGCTGGCGAGCTGCCGCGCCGGGGTGCGGTCGGGGTCGGCCGCCGGGAGGGGGTCGTGGCCGCAGCGCCAGATGCCGGGTTCGGCCTCCGGCCGCGGGGTGCGGAGCCAGTCCGCGAGCGGGGGCGCGCCGCGCGGAGCGGCCGACGGGACGGGCGGCGCGGACGGTTGCGGGGGCACGTGGGGGGTGGTGGTGCCGTTCTCCACGTGCTCGACGCCTCTCGTGCCGTGGCTCCGTGCGGAGGGCCCGGTGTCCATCGTGTGCTGCACCCCTGCCTTTGCGCTGCGCGCGGCTGTGCGCGTGCCGTGTGTGGGCTCCCAATTTAGTGCGGGGTGCGACGAGTTGCCCCACGGTGCTCTTCCCCACCGCAGCCCCGTCCCGAAACCGGGGCTCCGCCCGGGGGCCGGGGCCCCGCCGCGCCCGACCCCGCCGGGCCGACCGGGCGCGGCGGGAAGGCTCCGTCGTGGCCAAGAGGAGGACGCGACTACTCCGTGGCGGTGCATGTCTCGACCCCGGCCCAGGACCTAGCCTGCGGGTGACGCACACCACTTCCTCCTGAGGAGACCGCTATGACCACGATGACCGATCCGCACGGCGGCACCGCTCTCCCCCAGGAGCGCCGCCTGGTGACCGCCGTGCCCGGGCCCAAGTCGCAGGAGCTGATGGCCCGCAAGCAGGCGACCGTGGCGGACGGCGTCGGCACCGTGATGCCGGTGTTCGCCAAGCGTGCGGGCGGCGGCGTACTGGAGGACGTCGACGGGAACTCCTTCATCGACTTCGGCTCGGGCATCGCCGTCACCTCGGTCGGCAACAGCGCCACCGAGGTGGTGCGCAGGGCGACGGCCCAGTTGGAGGCCTTCACCCACACCTGCGTGATGGTGACGCCGTACGAGCCGTACGTGGAGGTGTGCGAGCAGCTCGCGGAGCTGACGCCGGGCGACCACGCCAAGAAGTCCGCGCTCTTCAACTCGGGCGCCGAGGCGGTGGAGAACGCGGTCAAGATCGCCCGGGTGTACACCAAGCGGCACGCGGTCGTCGTCTTCGAGCACGGCTACCACGGCCGCACGAACCTCACGATGGCGCTGACCTCGAAGAACATGCCGTACAAGCACGGCTTCGGCCCGTTCGCGCCGGAGGTCTACCGGGTGCCGGTGGCGTACCCGTTCCGCTGGCTGACCGGCCCGGAGAACTGCGCCGAGGAGGCCGCGGCGCAGGCCATCAGCCAGATCGAGAAGCAGGTCGGCGCCGAGAACGTCGCGGCGGTCATCATCGAACCGCTGCTGGGCGAGGGCGGGTTCATCGAGCCGGCGAAGGGCTTCCTGCCCCGCATCGAGCGGTTCGCGAAGGACAACGGCATCGTGTTCGTCGCGGACGAGATCCAGTCCGGCTTCTGCCGCACCGGTCACTGGTTCGCCTGCGAGGACGAGGGCGTGGTGCCGGACCTGATCACCACCGCAAAGGGCATCGCGGGCGGCCTGCCGCTCGCGGCCGTGACCGGTCGGGCCGAGATCATGGACGCCGCACACGCGGGCGGCCTGGGCGGCACCTACGGCGGCAACCCGGTGGCCTGCGCCGCCGCACTCGGCTCGATCCACACCATGCGCGAGATGGACCTGGCGTCCCGGGCACGCCGGATCGAGGACGTGATGAAGCCCCGGCTGCAGAAGCTGGCCGAGCAGCACGGCGTGATCGGCGAGGTCCGGGGCCGCGGCGCGATGTTGGCGATCGAGCTGGTCCAGCCGGGCACCAAGGACCCGAACCCGGAGGCGACGGCCGCCCTGGCGAAGGCCTGCCACCAGGAGGGCCTGCTGGTGCTGACCACCGGCACCTACGGCAACGTGATGCGGTTCCTGCCGCCGCTGGTCATCGGCGAGGACCTGCTGAACGAAGGGCTGGACGTCCTCGAGGGCGCGCTCGCCTCGCTCTGATGCCCGTCGCGCCGCGGACCCGCACGGGCCCGGCACCCCCGGACCCGGCACCCCGGACTCGAAGCCGTTCGCCGCGGTGCCCGTGACACGCCTCACGGGTACCGCGGCGCCACAGCGGTCACCTGCGACGCTGGGCCGGTGACGGAGCACGTGAAGAATGTGTGCGAGCACCATGCCGGGTCCGTGAGGCGCCTGTCCGGCGTGGTCCGCCTGACGTACGGTTTCAGCAGATGAAAGCCGTGCCGCTTTTTCCCCGAAGCCGGCTCGGTCGTGCCCTCGCGCACACTCCTCACAGATCGGACGCCCGCACGCCCCACACCCCCCGGGGCGGGCGGAGGTCCGGTCCTTGCGGCCGCCCCGGAACTCTCCCCCCTGTTCCGGGGCGGCCGACTGTCGTGTATGCGCTCGTCATCGGCGCTCTCCTCACGGTCTTCGCCGTGGTCAGCTGGCAGGTGGCGGTCGCCGGACCGCTGCTGGCCGCCGACCTCGCGGTGCGCGACTCGGCAGCCGGCTTGACCTCCGGGAACGGGACCCTGCGGACCCTCGCGGAGGCGGGCGCGGACCTGGGCGGGGGCGGCGCCGCGGGTGCCGTACTGGCCGTCGGCGCCTCAGCTGCCGCCTGGCGCGCACGGTCCTGGCGGCCGCTGCTGCTCGCCGCCCTCGCCGTCGTGGCGGTGCCCGCGGTGGTGCTGCCGCTCAAGGAGGCGTTCGGCCGTCTCGGCCCGGACGGGCTCCCGCTGTACGGCTACGCCGGTTACTACCCGTCCGGCCACACCCTGACGGCGGTCGTCGCGTACGGGACGACCGCGCTGCTGTGCGCGCGCCGCTTCCCGGTGGGCGGGCCGGTGGCGGCGACGCTGCTCAGCCTGTGCACGGGGCTGGGTCTGGTGCTGCGCGGCTACCACTGGGTCACCGACGTGGTGGCGAGCGTGGCGCTCGGCGGGATCGTGCTGTGCCTCCTGGCCGCCCTCCCCGGACGCACCCCCGGCGGTGCGGGGCCCGGCCCCGCACCGCCGGGCACGCACGCCGCGCCCGGCCCGGAGCAGGCCGGGCGCGGGACGGTCAGCGGCCGGTGAGGGAGACGACGGAGGCGGCGGGGACGCGGAGCGCGTCCTGGTAGTCGCCGCCGGACGTGCCGCCGGTGCCGCTCTCGGCGTTCTCGGACAGCACGATCCCCACGATCAGGGCGGCCGCGACCAGCACCGACAACACGGTGCCGACGATGCCCATGACGAAGCCGCTGGTGGCATGGCTGCGTCCGCCGCCCTCGCCGCGGTCGGCCTTGCGACGGGCGCTCACCCCCAGGCCGAGCGCGACGGGGGCGACGAAGATCCCGAGGAACGCCCCCCAGCAGGTGACGACGAGGATCAGGCCGACGATGCCCAGCACCATGGAGGCGGTGGCCGTGCCCTGCGGGAGGGGTGGGCCGCCCCAGCCGGGGCCGGGTCCGTAGCCGCCGTGACCGCCGTGGGGAGGGCCGTACGGAGGGCCGTAGGGGTGGCCGTGACCGTGGGGAGGGCCGTAACCGGGGTGGTGGTCCTGCGGGCCGTATCCCGCGGCGCCGTAGGCCGGGGCGGGCTGCGGCCCTCCGGGCGCGGTCGGCGGCGGTCCCACGGGCGAGCCCGGGGAGGTGGGGGCGTCCGCCCACGAGGCGCCGGACGCACCCTTGCTCAGCGGGTCTCCCGACGGGGCCGGCCAGGCCCCTCCCCCGTTGTCCGCAGGCCATCCGGAGTGCCCGGCCTGTCCGCTGTCTGTCCCCATGTCCCCTCCTTGCCACTCGTATCGTCATGCTATGCGTCCACGTGAAGTCTCCGGCACGCCTACCATGCACGCGACACCTATCCCGGAGGCTTTCCGTTGTCCGACCTCACCGCCTTCATCGCCGGGCTCCCCAAGGCCGAGCTGCACGTGCACCACGTGGGGTCCGCGTCGCCCCGCATCGTCGCCGAACTCGCGGCGCGGCACCCGGACTCGCCCGTGCCGAAGGACCCGGCCGCTCTCGCGGAGTACTTCACCTTCCGCGACTTCGCCCACTTCATCGAGCTGTACCTGTCCGTCGTCGACCTGATCCGGGACGCGGAGGACGTGCGGCTGCTGACGTACGAGGTCGCGCGGGAGATGGCGCGCCAGCAGGTCCGGTACGCGGAGCTCACGGTCACCCCGTACAGCTCCACGAACCGCGGGATCCCGGACAAGGCGTTCGTCGAGGCCATCGAGGACGCGCGGCGCGCGGCCGAGCGAGACCTCGGCGTGGTGCTGCGCTGGTGCTTCGACATCCCCGGAGAGGCGGGCCTGCCGGCCGCCGAGGAGACCGCCCGGATCGCCACGGACACGTCGCTGGGCGCCGACGGCCTGGTCTCCTTCGGCCTCGGCGGCCCGGAGGTCGGCGTGCCCCGGCCGCAGTTCAAGCCCTACTTCGACCGTGCCCTCGCGGCCGGTCTGCGCAGCGTGCCGCACGCGGGCGAGACGACCGGCCCGGAGACGGTGTGGGACGCGCTGACCTCGCTGCGCGCCGAACGCATCGGCCACGGCACCAGCAGCGTGCGGGATCCGGAACTGCTCGCGCACCTGGCCGAGCACCGCATTCCGCTGGAGGTCTGTCCGACGTCCAACATCGCCACCCGCGCCGTGGAGAACCTGGAGGAGCACCCGATCGCGGAGATGGTGCGGGCCGGCGTCCTGGTGACCGTGAACAGCGACGACCCGCCGATGTTCGGCACCGACCTGAACACCGAGTACGCCATCGCGGCGCGCCTGCTGGGGCTGGACGCGGGCGGCGTGGCCGACCTGGCGAAGAACGCCGTGCGGGCGTCGTTCCTCGACGATGCCGGGCAGCGGCGCCTCTGCGGCGAGATCGACGCCCACCTGGCGTCGTGGCGCAGCGGCGCGAACGGAGCGGAACGGGTCTGACCGGGACGGGGAGGGCGGCCTACGGGCGGACCGCGCCGTGCGTGAGCCGCTCCGCCTCGTCCCTCGACAGGTCGCGGTACGCCCCGCAGTAGGTGCACTGCATCCCGTACTTCGCGGGACCGACCGGGAACAGCGGGACGAAGAACAGCGAGAACCTGCGCACGCGCCGGCGCAGCGGGTGGGCGGCGGTGTTGCCGCAGACGTGGCAGAGCAGGCTGAGTACCGCCAGCTGGTAGGTCTTGGACGAGATTCCGAAGATGATCACAGCGGGTGGCGCCTCTCCAGACGGGTGGGGCGTCCCCGGTGACGTCGGCCCGGGGAAAAGTCCTGCCCCCGGGTTCCCGCCGCCCCGCAGACTCACTCCTCCACACGCAGCGCGGGGGTGTCCCGGGTGAGTATCCGCCCCGCGAAGAAGGCAGGGCTGCGGGGCCGCATGACCAGCATGAGCACCGCCCCGAGCAGCAGGGTGCCGACGCCGATGACGAAGACGCTGCCGACCCCGGCCACGGAACTGCCCGACCCGTAGGCCGGGTCCCACATGTCGACCAGCGTCTTGGCGAACACCCCCGTGAGCAGCAGCGCGCCGAGCAGGGGGAGAAGCCCCTTGGTGAGCGCGTCGCGCACGGAGCGGGTGAGTTCGTTGCGGAAGTACCAGACGCAGGCGTAGGCGGTCAGGGCGTAGTAGAAGCAGATCATCAGGCCGAGCGCGTAGATGGTGTCGACCAGGACGTTCTCGCTGATCAGCGTCATGACGGTGTAGAACGCGCTGGTGGCGACGCCCGCGACGACGGTGGCGCGGCCCGGCGTGCGGAAGCGGGGGCTGACGTGGGCCAGGGAGGCGGGCAGCGCCTGGTAGACGCCCATGGCCAGCATGGTGCGGGCGGCCGGCAGGAAGGTGGTCTGCAGGCTGGCGGCGGCGCTGGCGAGCACGGCGAGGAACAGCAGCACGCCGAGCGGGCCCATCACCGGCTCCGCGAGGGCGGCGAAGACGTTGCCCGAGGTGTCGGGGTTGCCGAGCCCGAAGCCCTCCGTGCCGGTGCCGGCGAAGAGCAGGGCGGCCACCGCGGTCAGCACGTACGAGGCCACCAGCACGACCATGGCGATGAGCGCCGCCCGGCCGGGGGTCCGGTCGCTCCCCTCGGTCTCCTCGTTGACGGTCAGACAGGCGTCCCACCCCCAGTAGATGAAGATCGACAGGGACAGCCCGGCCGTGAAGGCGCCGAAGGAGGAGACGGAGAACGGGTCCATCCAGGCCCAGGAGAAGTCCGGCGCGTCCACGCCGGGCGCGTCGCCCGCCTTGCCCAGCGCCATGGCGACGAAGCCGACCAGCACCACCATCTGGAGGCCGACCAGGGCGTACTGGAACCACTTGGTCGCCGTCATGCCGCGGTAGCTGATCACGGTGGCCACGGCCACGAACGCCAGCACGGTGAGCACGTGGACCTCCGTGCGGGCGCCGAAGTCCACCACCGCCCGGCTGCCCAGCACCTCGCCGACGAGCAGGTAGAGGAACTCGGCGGCGACACCGGCGAGGTTGGACAGCACGATGACGGTGGCCACCACCAGTCCCCAGCCGCACATCCACCCGGTGCGCGGGCCGAGGGCCTTGACCGTCCAGGTGAACGAGGTGCCGCAGTCCGGCACGACCCGGTTGAGCTCCCGGTAGGCGAACGCGACCAGCAGCATGGGGAGGAAGCCCGCGAGGAACACCACGGGCATCTGGAGGCCGACCTCACCGACCGTCGGTCCGAGTGTGCTGGTGAGGCAGTAGACGGGGGCGACGGTGGAGAGGCCGATGACGGCGCTGCCGAAGAGACCGACCGAGTTGCGCCGCAGACCCTTGGACCGTACGTCGTCGGGCCCCGGGGCGGGGGGCGGGGCACCCGTGCGGCCGGCGCCCGGGGTGGTGGAGTCGTCGAGAAGTGAGGCCATGCGCGGGAGGCTAGAGCGTGCGTTTTCCGTATCGCGGATCTCTGCAGCACACACGGATGGCCTTCACTTGCCAGGCAGAGGACCTGTCGGACCTGCGCATCGTCGGCCATGCGCGCAGTGGGCCTTTCACGGCCCGCTTCGACTCCGGTTTTCCGGCGGGTGCGGAAACCGTAGCGTGTCCGTTTTGCCCGGCGGGAAAAATTTCCGCCGAGGACGCCGGAACCCCCCGGACGCCTCGGGCGTCCGGGGGGTTCCGCTCGTGTCGTCGCGGGTCCGCGACGGACCTCAGAGGGCCGTCATGACGTGCTTGACACGGGTGTAGTCGTCGAAGCCGTAGGCGGACAGGTCCTTGCCGTAGCCGGACTTCTTGAAGCCGCCGTGCGGCATCTCGGCGACCAGCGGGATGTGGGTGTTGATCCACACGCAGCCGAAGTCGAGGGCCTTCGACATCCGCATGGCGCGTCCGTGGTCCTTGGTCCACACCGAGGACGCCAGGGCGTACTCCACGTCGTTGGACCACTTCACCGCCTGCTCCTCGTCGGAGAAGGACTGCACGGTGATGACCGGGCCGAACACCTCGTTCTGGATGATCTCGTCCTCCTGCCGGAGGCCGGAGACCACCGTCGGGGCGTAGAAGTAGCCGTTCTCGCCGACGCGTTCACCGCCCGACTCGACCTTGGCGTGAGCGGGCAGGCGGTCGATGAAGCCGGTGACCTTCTCCAGGTGGGTGGCGTTGTTGAGCGGGCCGTAGAAGCAGTCCTCGTCGCTCAGGTCGCCGGTCTTCACCTCGGAGGCGGCCTTGGCGAGGGCGGCGACGAACTCGTCGTGCACGTTCTCGTGGACGAGGACGCGCGTCGCGGCGGTGCAGTCCTGGCCGGCGTTGAAGAAGCCGCCGTCCCGGATGCCCTCGACGGCCGCGGGGATGTCGGCGTCGTCGAAGACGACGACCGGCGCCTTGCCTCCCAGTTCCAGGTGGACCCGCTTGAGGTCCTTGGCGGCGCTGCCGGCGACCTCCATGCCGGCCCGGACGGAGCCGGTGATCGAGGCCATGGCGGGCACGGAGTGCTCGACCATGAGGCGGCCGGTGTCCCGGTCGCCGCACACGACGTTGAAGATGCCGCGCGGCAGGTCCAGCTCGGCCAGCACCCCGCCGATGACCTCGGCCATGAAGACCGTGGACGCGGGAGTGGTGTCCGAGGGCTTGAGGACGACCGTGTTGCCCGCGGCGAGCGCCGGGGCGAACTTCCACACGGCCATCATCATCGGGTAGTTCCAGGGGGCCACCTGGGCGCAGACGCCGACCGGCTCCCGGCGTACGAAGGAGGTCAGGCCCTCCATGTACTCACCGGCCGCCTTGCCCTCCAGCATGCGGGCGGCACCGGCGAAGAAGCGGATCTGGTCGAGCATCATCGGCAGTTCCTCCTGCCGGGTCAGCTCCAGCGGCTTGCCCGTGTTCTCGCACTCGGCGGCCAGCAGTTCGTCCTGCCGCGCCTCGAGGGCGTCGGCGATCTTGAGGATCGCCCGCTGGCGGGTCCCGGGGGTCGCGTCCCGCCAGGCCGGGAACGCGGCCTCGGCGGCGGCCATGGCGGCGTCGACGTCCGCGGCGGCCGAGAGCGGCGCCGTCGCGTACGCCGCACCCTTGGCCGGGTCGATCACCTCGGTGGTGCGCCCGTCCGCGGCGTCCCGGAACTCTCCGTCGATGTAGTTGCGCAGGCGACGCAGCTCGGCGTTCACTTCGCACCCCTCCAGTTCAGCTTGTCCATTGGGTGAGACATCCAGCCTAACCACGGGAATGACGCTTTCGATATACCCGCCACTCCGCGACTGCGGATTCAGTGGCTTCGGAAGCCCTGGGCAACGAAATTCAGCGCTCACGGCTTGCCATACCGACGAGACCTCGTGCAGAGTCGAATCGTGGCTCGAAACTCGAAGAACGCGAACGGCTCACCGACGGTCGACTCCGTCTCCAAAGCGATCATCGAGCAGCTCCAGGAGGACGGCAGGCGGCCGTACGGCGCGATCGGACGGGCGGTCGGCCTGTCCGAGGCGGCCGTGCGGCAGCGTGTCCAGAAGCTGCTCGACCAGGGCGTCATGCAGGTCGTGGCGGTCACCGACCCGCTCACCGTCGGCTTCATGCGGCAGGCGATGGTCGGCATCACCGTCGACGGCGACGTCGAGCAGGTGGCCGACGCGCTCGCCGAGGTGAAGGAGGTCGAATACGTGGTCGTGACCGCGGGCTCGTTCGACCTGCTGGTGGAGATCGTCTGCGAGGACGACGCGCACCTGCTCGAGATGATCAGCAAGCGGATCCGGGCGCTGCCCGGCGTCCGCTCCACCGAGAGCTTCGTCTACCTCAAGCTGCGCAAGCAGACCTACGCGTGGGGAACCCGATAACCGTGAGCAAGACCCAGTCCCAGACGGCCTACGACCACCTGTGGATGCACTTCACCCGGATGTCGTCGTACGAGCACGCACCCGTGCCGACGATCGTCCGCGGCGAAGGCACCTCGATCTTCGACGAGAGGGGGAAGCGCTACATCGACGGGCTGGCCGGGCTGTTCGTCGTCCAGGCCGGGCACGGCCGCACCGAGCTCGCCGAGGCGGCCGCCGACCAGGCGCAGGAGCTGGGCTTCTTCCCCATCTGGAGCTACGCGCACCCGCGCGCCGTCGAACTCGCCGAACGCCTCGCCCACCACGCCCCCGGCGACCTGAACAAGGTCTTCTTCACCACCGGCGGCGGCGAGGCGGTGGAGACCGCATGGAAGCTGGCGAAACAATATCACAAGCTGACCGGCAACCACACCAAGTACAAGGTGATCTCCCGCGCCGTCGCCTACCACGGGACCCCGCAGGGCGCCCTGTCACTGACCGGGCTGCCCGCGCTCAAGGCGCCCTTCGAGCCTCTGGTGCCGGGCGCGCACAAGGTGGCCAACACCAACCTCTACCGGGCGCCGGAACACGGCGACGACCCCAAGGCGTTCGGCCGCTGGGCGGCCGACCAGATCGAGCAGCAGATCCTCTTCGAGGGCCCGGAGACCGTCGCCGCGGTGTTCCTGGAGCCGGTCCAGAACGCGGGCGGCTGCTTCCCGCCGCCCCCCGGCTACTTCCAGCGGGTGCGGGAGATCTGCGACCGCCACGACGTGCTGCTCGTCTCCGACGAGGTCATCTGCGCGTTCGGCCGGCTCGGCACGATGTTCGGCTGCGACAAGTTCGGCTACGTGCCGGACATCATCACCTGCGCCAAGGGCCTCAGCTCCGGCTACTCCCCCATCGGCGCGACGCTCGTATCCGACCGTGTCGCCGAGCCCTTCTACCACGGCGACAACACCTTCCTGCACGGCTACACCTTCGGCGGCCACCCCGTCTCCTCCGCCGTCGCGCTCGCCAACCTCGACCTCTTCACCCGCGAGGGCCTGCTCCAGCACGTTCTCGACCACGAGGACGCCTTCCGCGCCACCCTGGAACGGCTGCTGGACCTGCCGATCGTCGGCGACGTGCGCGGCAACGGCTTCTTCTACGGCATCGAGCTGGTCAAGGACAAGAACACCAAGGAGACGTTCTCCGCGGATGAGTGCGAGCGCGTGCTGTACGGGTTCCTGTCCAAGGCGCTCTTCGAGGCCGGCCTGTACTGCCGCGCCGACGACCGCGGCGACCCGGTCGTCCAGCTCGCGCCACCGCTGATCGCCGACCAGACGACGTTCGACGAGATCGAACAGATTCTGCGCGGCGTGCTGAGCGAGGCATGGACGAAGCTCTGAGCCCCGGCCGGCGTCCGTTCCGCGGGGCGCGGGGGCGGCCACGGCGGGCGGGGGGGCCCGCCCCCCGCGACCGGAACGGGCCGGGCCGACCCGGGCCGTAAATGAGTCCATATGGACGGTCCTCGGCGCGTGCCGCGCCGAGCCTCCCCTCTCCCCGCCCGTCGCAGTCCCTACGGTGCGAGTGACCGAAGAGCCTGACGGTCGTTCAACCCCTCAGGGGTGTTCCCTGCGGAGCAGAGGCGAGTGGAGGTGCCATCCATGACGGCCCCGCCGGACGACGACGTGCTGTGGGCACGCGGACTGACGTACGCATATGACGGCTCCCCGGCTCTCCAGGACGTCACCCTGGGGATCCGCACCGGTGAGATCGTCGCCGTGACCGGCCCGCGCGGCAGCGGCAAGTCGACCCTCCTGAGCTGCCTCTCCGGGCGGTTGCTGCCGGACGCCGGCGAGGTGTGGTTCCAGGACGTACCCGTTCACACGCTGGGCCTGCACTCGCGGGAACGCCTGCGCCGCGAACGGTTCGGCTGGATCGGCAGCGAACCGCAGCTCGTCCCGGAGCTGAACGCCTGGGAGAACGCGGCCCTGCCGCTGCTGCTGGCAGGCGTCGGCAGTCGTGCCGCCCGCCAGGCGGCGCACGAGTGGCTGGAGCGGCTCGACATCGGCGACTGCGCCCGCAAGCGGCCGGCCGCGCTGCTCCAGGCGCAGCGGCAGCGGGTGGCCATCGCCCGGTCGCTGGTCCACTCCCCCACGGTCCTCTTCGCCGACGAACCGACGGCGCCGCTGCACCAGGCCGACCGGGTCCAGGCGCTGCGCACCCTCACCACGGCGGCCCGCACCCACGGCATCACGGTGGTGCTGAGCAGCCACGGGCCCGTCCCGGCGGCGGACACCCCCTCCCCGGTGCCGGCACCCGTGCCCGTGCCCGTGCCGGCGGTCGCGGGGGACGCGGGCACAGCCGGGGACGGGGACGGCGTACCGGCCGGGCCCGTCGGCACGGCCGACGCCTCCGCCTCCGCCTCCGGCGAGGAGGCCTCCCCGGCCGGTCCGGGCGACGCGCGGACGGCTCCCGCGACCGGCGTTCCGGCGACCGCGGGCTCCGCCGTCACGGCCGCACGGAACGACCTCACCGGCAGCCGGATCGTCGACCGCGTCATCGTCCTGCTGGACGGCCGCTGTGTGCGGGGCGCGGCGCCCCGGGAGACGGAGGGAAGCACCGCGTGCTCGCTCTCCGTCTAGTCCGCGGCGCCCCGCCGCTCGCCCTGCTCCGGCGCCTTCTGCTGGCGGCCGCGGCGGCAGGCGTCACCTTCCTCATGCTCGGTGCCGTCGGCCACGCCGCGGGCCATCCGGAAGCCGCCGGGGACGGCGCCACCCGGATGCTGTGGTGCCTGGTTCCGCTGGCCGCCGCCCTGCAGCTCGCCGTCGCCGTCGCACGGACCGAGACCAGCCGACGTGCGCTGACCGGACTGGACGCGGCGGGCGTGGGTCCGTCCCGGATGCCCCTGCTGGCGGCCGCGTCGACGACCGCCTCCTGCCTCCTCGGCAGCGTGGTCGCACTGCTCCTCTTCCTGCTGCTGCGCGGACATCTGGGCGGTCTGCCGTTCGCCGGAGCGGCGTCCGACGTCCTCGGCGCCGGGCCGGCGCTGCCGCTCGGCGCCGTCCTGCTGCTCTTCCTCCTGGTGCCGCTGACCGCCGCGGCGACCTGCCTCGTCGCGCTGCGGCCCCGCCCGCTGCCGCCCGGCCGCCGCGAGGGGGACCGGAGCGAACCGGCCACCCTGGCCGACGCCCCGCCGACCGCGCTGCCCCCCGGCCTGCCGTGGGGCGTCGCCCTGACCGCGACCGGGCTCGCGCTGGAGACCTTCGCCGGCCGGGGATCCGGCGCCCCCGCCGCGGGGGCACTGCTCCCGATGCCGGGGACGCTCGCCGGCAGCCCGCCCGGCGCGCTCGTCGGCTGGGTGCTCACCGCGATCGGACTGGTGCTTGCCGGACCCGGCCTGACGCACCTGTGCGGCCGGCTCATCACGCTCGGCCGCCCCGGCGCGCTGCGCCTGCTGTCCGGGCGGATTCTCCAGGACGACGCCGAACGCGTCGGGCGTCCGCTCGGCGTGCTGTGCGCGGTCGCCTCCGGAGCCCTCGCGGCCGGAGAGCTGTACGGTCCGGCGCGCGGCGGCGAAGCGGCTTCGGGGGCGGTGTTCGGGCCACTCACCCTGCTGGGCGGAGTGCTGGTGCTGGGCTGCGCGACGGTGAGCGCGCTCGCGGCCGCGGCGGAGTCGCGCGCCCTGCGGGCCCCGGCCACGGCCTCGCTGCTGCAACTCGGGGCGCCACGGTCGCTGTTGCGGAACGCGGCCGCGCTGCGCGCGGTGGTGGTCGTCGCCGTGCTCGGTCCGATCGCCTGGGCCGTGGGCCGCCTGGTGGCCCTGCCGCTGACCACCTGACCACACCACCCGGTCTCCTACCCGACTCCGCGCGGGCGCTCCGGCTCCGGGGCGCCCGCGCCGTCGTGTGCGCCGGGCACGGCCGTGGCCGGGCGTTCCCGGAAAAGTCAGGGGAGCACGTGCGTTCCGAGGGGCGTGACCGCGAGCACGGCGGCGCGGGCGGCGCGGCGGGAAGACCGAGCGCGTGCGGGCAGGTCGCCGCCTCACACCCCGGCGCGTCCGGGACCCTCTCGGCGCACGACACCGCTGGCCGCCCGAGGCCGTCGAGCGAGTGGGGGCGAAGCGAACGGTGCCCTCACCGCTTCGCCGTGCCCGGCGTGCACGAGGACCGCGCCGACGACGGCGCACCGGGGCGGCCGTACCGCTCCCCGTGTCGGACAGTCCGCAGGCGCCGGCAGCGGCGGCGCGGTGGGGCGGTGGGGCGGCACCGGGAGAGCCGGGCGGCCGGCACCACCGGCGGGCCCGGACACGCGCGACCTTCCCTGCCTCGGAAGCCGCTCACGGCGAACCGCCACGGCGGCCCGCGCACGCCGCCCGCACGGTCAGGCACACCTGTCGGCTTCCGCGCCGGAGGCGCCTACGCTTGCCGGATGCCGCCTCACGACGCCGACCGCCGCGAACCCGTCCCCCACCGCACCGATCGCGAGATCGAGACCCTCGAGGCCTTCGACCGGGTCGTCGAGGGTGAGGGCTCGCTCCGGGGCTGGCGTGTCCAGTCCCTCGACCTGACGGGCCGTACGGACGCCCTCGCCGCCGCCGACACGTCGGGCGCGGTGTTCCTCGGCTGCAGGATGCCCCCGGAGGCGGCCCAACGCGCCCAGGAGGGCGGCGCGCTGGTGTTCCCGCCGATTCCTGATCTGCCGTTCAACCCCTACCGGGGGTCCCTCTACACGCCGGAGGAACTGTTCGACGGCCTCGGTGGCGGCTACGCGCACACCCCCGACGGCCGGACGTACGACTGGTTCCGCCGGACCCGCGCCGACGGCGACGTGTTCGCCTCGATGCTGCGTGCGGTGCACGACGACGCGGTGTCCGACGCCCTCGACGAACTCCTCGCCGGTCACCGGGTGGTGGGCGTGATGGGCGGGCACGCGCTGCGGCGCGGCTCGGACGCGTACGCGGGCGCCGCCCGGCTCGGCCGGGGGCTGGCCCGTGCGGGCATGACCGTGGCCACCGGCGGCGGGCCGGGCGCGATGGAGGCGGCCAACCTCGGCGCGTACGCGGCGCCCTTCGAGGACCCGATGCTGGACAAGGCCCTCCAGGTCCTCGCGGCCGTACCCTCGTTCGAGCCTTCGGTCGCGGACTGGGTCCGCGCCGCCTTCGACGTGTGCGAGAGCCACCCGGACGGCGGCCCGTCGGTCGGCATCCCCACCTGGTTCTACGGCCACGAGCCGCCCAACGTCTTCGCTCGGCACATCGGCAAGTACTTCGTGAACGCGGTGCGCGAGGACGGTCTGCTGGCACGGGCGCGGGCGGGCGTGGTGTTCCTGCCGGGCGCGGCCGGCACCGTCCAGGAGGTGTTCGACAACGCGACGCCGAACTACTACCAGTCCCGCGGCGAGCCCACACCCATGGTGCTGGTGGACCGCGCGCACTGGACCGAACGGCTGCCGGTGTGGCCCCTGCTGACGTCGCTCGCCAAGGAGCGGGCGATGGAGGCGCGGATCGCGCTGGTCGACTCCGTCGAGGAGGTCCCGGCGACCCTGGCCCGGCTCCGGCAACCCTGACGGGCAACGCCGTCAGCCGGCGGCACCACCCTCGTGCAGCACCACGACGCCGTCCGGATCGAAGGAGACGCCGACCCGTCCGCCCTCCTCGGGGGCGTGCGGCAGGGGGCAGGTCGCCTCCAGCGGCGGCGCGTCCGCCGGCTGCAGCAGCAGCGAGACGACGGACGCCGGCCCGCCACGGAAGGTACGGCCGGTGACCGTGCAGGGCAGCCCGTCGCCCGGCGCGGTGAGACGGACGCCGGTCGGGCGGACCAGCACCTTCCGTTCCCCCTGCGGGGAGGCGGCCGGCACTCGCACCGTGCCCCACGGGGTGTCGGCGGTCGCGTCGCGCACGGTCGCCGGCACGACGTTCTCGAAGCCGAGGAAGCGGGCGACGAACTCCGACGCGGGGCTCCGCCACACCTCCAGCGGCGTACCCGCCTGGGCGACACGTCCACCGTCCATCACCACGATGCGGTCGGCGAGCGCGAACGCCTCCCCCTGGTCGTGCGTCACGGCCAGCACCGTGGTGCCCAACCGGCGGAAGAGGGCGCGGAGTTCCACGACGAGGCGTTCACGCAGCGCACGGTCCAGCTGCCCCAGCGGCTCGTCCAGCATCAGCAGCCGCGGGCTGGGCGCGAGCGCGCGGGCGAGCGCCACGCGCTGCTGCTCCCCGCCCGACAGCGACGGCACCTCGCGGCGCTGGGCTCCCGGCAGGCCGACCAGGTCGAGGAGTTCGGCGACCGCCGCGGCCTGCTCGGCACGGCCCGCACCGCGCATCCGCAGGCCGAATCCGACGTTGCCGGCGACGTCGCGCTGCGGGAAGAGCTGGTGGTCCTGGAACATCAGCCCGAGCTCACGTTTGTGCGCCGGAACGCCGTGCTGGTCGCGTCCGGAGAGCAGCACGCGACCGGCGTCGGCGTGCTGGAGCCCGGCCACGACCCGCAGCAGCGTGGACTTGCCGCTGCCGCTGGGGCCGAGGACGCACACGATCTCGTGGTCGGCGACCTCCAGGTCGACCGCGTCCAGGGCCGTATGGCCGTCGAAGCGTACGGTCACGCCGTCCAGTCGCAGCATCAGAACTCTCCCGAGCGGTCGTCGGACGTCCGCACCCGTTCCAGGGCCAGCAGGGTCGCGGCGCACAGCACCATCAGCACGGTGCTCATCGCCATGGCCTGCCCGTAGCTCAGCTCCCCCGCCCGTCCGAGGAAGCGGGCGACGGCCACCGGCAGGGTGGGGTTGTCGGCACGGGCGATGAACACCGTCGCGCCGAACTCGCCCAGCGAGACGGCGAACGCGAAGCCGGCCGCCACCAGCAGCGCCCGCCGTACCAGCGGAAGGTCCACCTCGCGCCAGGCGCGCCACGGCGAGGCGCCCAGCACCGCGGCGGCCTCCCGCAACCGCACGTCCACCGCGCGCAGCACCGGCAGCAGGGTGCGCACCACGAACGGCACGCCGACCAGCGCCTGCGCGAGCGGCACGATGATCCACGACGCGCGCAGGTCCAGCGGCGGTTCGTCCAGCGCGATGAGGAAGCCGAAGCCGACGGTGACGGCGGACGTGCCCAGCGGCAGCATCAGCAGCGCGTCGAAGCCGCGCACGAGCCTCCCGGCGCGCCGGGTGAGCGCCGCCGCCGCGAGACCGCCGACGACCAGGGCCACCCCGGTGGCGACCGCCGCGTACGCCAGGGAGTTGCCGATCGCCTCGACGGGGGCGACCAGGAAGGTGCTGTCGCTGCCGTGCTCGGTCAGGGCCCGGTAGAAGGCCAATCCGTAGCCGTCGCTCGTGCGCAGCGAGCGGAGCGCGAGCACGACCAGGGGGGCGACCAGCAGCACGGCGATCAGGGCGAGATGCGACCACAGCAGCGCCCACTGGCCGGTACCGCGCGGGCGGCGCGCGGTGTGCCGGGCGTCGACGAGCGCCAGCGCCGACTCCCGCCGCCGCACCGTCCAGGCGTGCACGGCCAGCAGCGCGGCCACCGCGGCGAACTGGAGCAGGGTGAGCACGGCGGCAGCCGGCAGATCGAGCAGTGCGGCGGTCTGCCGGTAGATCTCCACTTCGAGCGTCGCGTACCGGGGGCCGCCGAGCACCTGGATCACGCCGAAGGAGGTGAAGGTGAAGAGGAAGACCATCAGTGCGGCGGCGGCGACGGCCGGTGTCAGCGCGGGGAGCGTGACGCGGCGCCAGGCCCCGAACCGGGTCGCGCCCAGCATCCGCGCGGCCTCCTCCTGCCGCGGGTCCAGCTGCGCCCAGAGCCCGCCCACGGTCCGCACCACGACGGCGTAGTTGAAGAAGACGTGCGCGAGCAGGATCGCCCACACGCCGGTGTCCAGCCGCACCCCCCACAGCTGGTCGAGGGTGCCGCCGCGCCCGGCCAGGGCGAGGAACGCCGAGCCGACGACGACCGTGGGGAGCACGAAAGGCACGGTGACGACCGCCCGCAGCACCTGCTTGCCGGGGAAGTCGAAGCGGGCGAACACGTACGCGCCGGGCAGGGCGACGACGAGTGTGAGCGCGGTGGAGGCCGCGGCCTGCCACAGCGTGAAACGCAGCACCTGGAGCACCGCGGGGTCGGTGAGGACCTCGGCGGCGCGGGCGAACTGCCACCGGCCGCCGTCGTGCAGGCCGCGGAGCGTGATCGCGACGACCGGGTAGGCGAAGAAGAGCGCGAAGAACGCGGCCGGCAGGGCCATCAGGGCCAGCCGCCGGGCGGCGTCGCGTGCGCCGCCCGGCTGCCGTCCGGGGGTGGGCACCGGCGCCGTCCGCGGCGCGGGGACGTGCGTCCGCGCCCTCCGGAGCGCCGGCCGCGCCTCGGTGTCTACCGCACGACGAGCGAGGTCCACGCCTTCACCCACTGCTCCCGGTTGTCCGCGATGCGCTCCGGCGCCATCGTGGCCGGGCTCTCGACGTCCGCGCCGTACTCCGTGAACACCTCGGGGAGTGCGGCGTCCTCGCGCACCGGGGAGACGAACATCTGGAGCGGCAGGTCCTCCTGGAACGCCGTGCCGATCAGGAAGTCCAGCAGTGCCTTGCCGCCCTTCGGGTTGTCCGCGCCCTCCAGCAGGCCGGCGAACTCGACCTGCCGGAAGCAGGTGCCCTCGGCGACGCCGGTCGGCGCCTGCTCGGGCATCGGCTTCTTCCCGAGCATCTCGGCGGGCGGGCTGGACGCGTACGACACGACCAGCGGACGGTCGCCCTTGCCCTCGCCGCCGGCCGAGCCGCTGAACCGGTCGTAGTACGCCTGCTCCCAGCCGTCGACGACCTCGACGCCGTTGGCCTCCAGCTTCTTCCAGTAGTCCTTCCACCCGCCGTCGCCGTACTCGGCGACGGTGGCGAGCAGGAAGCCCAGGCCGGGCGAGGAGGTCGCGGCGTTCTCGGTGACGAGCAGGTCCTTGTACGCGGGCTTCGTCAGGTCGCCGAGCGTGCGGGGCGGCCGGAGGTCGTTCTTCTCGAAGTACGCGCGGTCGAAGTTGACGCAGATCTCGCCGGTGTCCACCGGGGTCACGTCCGTGCCTCCGCCGGCCGGCCGGTACTCCTGCGGGACCTTCTCCAGGCCGCGGGCCTCGTAGGGAGTGAAGATCTCGTTCTCCAGTGCGCGGGAGAGCAGGGTGTTGTCCACGCCGAAGAGGACGTCGCCCTGCGGGTTGCCCTTGTTCAGCACCGCCTGGTTGACCGTGGAACCGGCGTCGCCGGCGCGCAGGATCTCCAATTCGTAGCCGGTCTCGTCGGTGAACCGCTTCAGCACCTTCTCGGAGGCGGCGAAGGAGTCGTGCGTGACCAGGGTGACCTTCTTCGCGTCCCCGCCGCCCGCGGAGGAGTCGCCGGACCCGCCGGAGCCGCCGCACCCGGCGAGCAGCGAGACGCCCAGCGTGACGGCGAGGAGGGTGGTGGCGGTGTGCTTCATCGTGCAGCCTTCTTCCCGGGTCCTCGACGGACCTCCAGGTGGGCGCACGCGGGCAGCACGAGAGGTGTGAACCGATCTTCCTACCCAGCATGACCTGGGCGAGGTTCGAGGGTCTGCGGCCGGACGGTGCCGCACTCTCAGCGCTGCGCGCGCTCCCCTGTCGGATGGAAATACGGTTGTACGGTACCAGCCGGGCTCTCACGGCGAGCAGGCCCGGCCTCCGTCAGGGCACGGGCGGCACCCGGCCTCGGTACGCCGCCGCCGCTCCGCAGCTGCTCTGCCGCCGCGTTCCGCCGCTGCCGGTCAGCGCTCCGTGGCCGCCAGCTGGCCGCAGGCCCCGTCGATCTCCTGACCCCGGGTGTCCCGCACGGTCACCGGTACGCGGTGCGCCTCCAGGGCCCGTACGAACTCCCGCTCGTCCTCCGGCCGCGACGCGGTCCACTTGGACCCCGGCGTCGGGTTGAGGGGGATCAGGTTGACGTGCACCGGCCGTCCCTTGAGCAGCCGGCCCAGCAGATCGGCCCGCCACGCCTGGTCGTTGATGTCCCGGATCAGCGCGTACTCGATGGAGACCCGGCGCCCGGACTTCTCCGCGAACTCCCACGCCGCGTCCAGCACCTCGCGCACCTTCCACCGGGTGTTCACCGGCACCAGGGTGTCGCGCAGCTCGTCGTCCGGCGCGTGCAGCGAGACCGCCAGGCGGCACTTGAGCCCTTCGTCGGCGAACCGCAGCATCGCGGGCACCAGACCCACCGTCGACACCGTGATCCCCCGCTGCGACAACCCGACGCCGTCCGGCTCCGGATCGGTCAGGCGGCGGATGGCGCCGACCACCCGCTTGTAGTTGGCGAGCGGCTCGCCCATACCCATGAACACGATGTTCGACAGCCGCGCCGGGCCCCCGGGCACCTCCCCGTCGCGCAGCGCACGCATGCCGTCGACGATCTGGTGCACGATCTCCGCCGTCGACAGGTTGCGGTCCAGGCCCGCCTGCCCCGTCGCGCAGAACGGGCAGTTCATCCCGCATCCGGCCTGCGAACTGATGCACATCGTGACCCGGTCCGGGTACCGCATCAGCACCGACTCGACCAGCGTGCCGTCGTGCAGCCGCCACAGCGTCTTGCGCGTCGTGTCCTCGTCACAGCTGATGTGCCGCACCACGCTCATCAGCTCCGGCAGCAGCTCGCCCGCCAGCCGCTCCCGCGACTGCTGCGGGATGTCCGTCCACTGCGCGGGGTCGTGCGCGTAGCGGGCGAAGTAGTGCTGCGACAGCTGCTTCGCGCGGAACGGCTTCTCCCCC
Organism: Streptomyces hazeniae; assembly: GCF_031845485.1. Lineage (NCBI taxonomy): Bacteria > Bacillati > Actinomycetota > Actinomycetes > Kitasatosporales > Streptomycetaceae > Streptomyces > Streptomyces hazeniae. Next base: position 151,695 of record NZ_JAVREQ010000005.1, on the reverse strand, counting down.
AGCGCGGCCACGGCCTCCTTCCGCTCCTTCGGCGAAAGGTCGGCCAGATGCCGCGGCGGCTTCGCAGCCCCGCGCGGCGCCACGAACGTGAGCTCTCCAGGTGCAGGCATAACCGCTCCAGTGTCGCAGATCGTTGACGGGGTCCCTGGCCGACGGGGTGCGACGGCGGTCACTCCTAGGCGTCGACCGTCAGTGTCGGCCAACGTGGGACGGCCCACAGCGCCCGCCGAATCACGGGCGCGGCTTCACGTGTCCGATGGCGATGAGCCCTAGTCCGATGAGTACGACAGTCCGGGAGGTGAAACCGCTCGCCGCTACGAGCAGAGCGCCGGCTCCCCATACCCTCGGCCGCCGCACATATCGTTGGAAAAGCCGACCGGGCATACGCCCCAGAAGCAGGCCGTGAACGCCCAGCACCACACCCGCGAACGCCAACGCCAACAGTACGACGAGCGCGAGCAGCATCGTGGCCCCGAACATCTCCCCCATTGCCCGCTCCTCTAGGCCTCGGCGTTCCGGCGGCCGATTGTCAGTCTTGCACGGAGCACAATGTGCGGTGGTGGCGTATCCCGGAGTCAGCCGATAGCGGACGAGCCCCCCACTGCTCCGCCCCCGCACTGGTGGGCCGGCACCTGGTCGAGCGGGCCGAACGACGGGCCCGGGTCTTCGAGCTTCTGCTGGAGCAGTGCGCTCTCTGGTGGCGGCGTCGTCTTCCGGCTTCCAGCACCGCATCTGGGAAGAACGGCATCTGGGTCAGGAGGGACGGGTCGCCGCTTGGGACCTCTCGGCACAGCGCCTGGCCACCGCCCGCTTCCACATCCTCTCGAGGGACGAACGCCTCCTCACGTCCCCGGACCGGATGAACAAGGCGGGTCGACGTCTCGGCAGCCGCTGGCGGCGAGGAAGCGTCGACGACGCCGAGCTCTCCGGCCTCTGGGACGAGCACGCCACGGCGGTGGAGGCATTCGTGGCGGCGAGTGGTGCAGTCGTGGGCCGCGGGTCGGCTCACGCCTGATCCCCGCCTTCGCGCTCCGGGCCGCGGGCCGGCGTCAGGCGGTGCCGGTGAAGAGGACGAAGAGGAGCCAGGTGACGGGGGCGGTGGGGAGGAGGGAGTCGAGGCGGTCCATGATGCCGCCGTGGCCGGGAAGGAGCGTGCCCATGTCCTTGATGCCGAGGTCCCTCTTGATCATGGACTCGCCGAGGTCGCCGAGAGTGGCGCTGACGGCGACCGCGAAGCCGAGGATCAGGCCCTGCCACCAGGCGCCGCCGTCGACGGCGAACTCCATGCAGAGCGCGCCGGCGGCCATGGCGAAGGAGACGGCGCCGAGCAGGCCCTCGCGGGTCTTGCCCGGGCTGATGCGGGGAGCCAGCTTGTGCTTGCCGAAGCGCCAGCCGACGGCGTACGCACCGGTGTCGCTGACGACGGTGAGGACGAGGAACGTCAGGACGCGCCACGACCCGTCGTCGGCCGCGAGCATCAGGGCCACGAAGGTGGCCAGGAACGGGACGTAGAAGGCGGCGAAGATGCCGGCCGAGACGTCCCGCAGGTAGTCCTGGGGAGACCGGGTCATCCGCTGGAGGAGGACGCCCAGCGCGGTGAGGGCCATGCCGAGCCACGCGCCGGCCGCACCCCACACGTATCCCGCGACGACCATGCCCGTACCCCCGGCGACCAGGGTGGCCAGCGGGGCGCGGACGCCCTTGCGCTCGGAGAGCCGGGAGGTCAGCTCCCAGAGGCCGACGGCGACGGCGAGGACGACGACGCCGACGAAGAGGTGCTTGTAGAAGAACAGGGACGCGATGATCACCGCGCCGAGGCCGAGGCCGACTCCTATCGCGGCGCGCAGGTCGCGGCCGGCACGCTTCTTGCCCTTCGCGGGGGGCGGACCACCGGGCATGCCGGAGTGCGCCGGTTCGACCGGCTGCTGTCCGCCGTCCGTTCCGCCCGGGCCGTCGCCGGGCGCACCGCGGGAACTGGAGCCACCCACTGCGTCCTCACCGTTCTCGGGGTCGCCCGGCTCCCCGGGGAGGGGGCGATCGGCGGCGGGGCCGCCGACCACGGGCATGGGCCTGGTCGCGGCCGGGTCGCCGACGGGTGCGGAGCCCTGCGCGGCGGGCGTCGGCGCGCCCGCCGGAGGAGCCGGTGCCGGGGCCCGGCCGGGCGGGCCGGAGAAACCGGCGCCCGGCGAGGGAGCACCCCAGGAGGAGTCGTTCACGGAACTCAAGCCTCAGACCTCGAGCAGCTCGGCTTCCTTGTGCTTCAGGAGCTCGTCGACCTGCGCCACGTACTTGGAGGTGGTGTCGTCGAGCTCCTTCTCGGCCCGGCGGCCCTCGTCCTCGCCGACCTCGCCGTCCTTGATCGCCTTGTCGATGGTCTCCTTGGCCTTGCGGCGGACGCTGCGGATGGAGATCTTCGCGTCCTCGCCCTTGGCCTTGGCGACCTTGGTGAACTCCCGCCGACGCTCCTCGGTGAGCTCGGGGAAGACCACCCGGATGATGTGGCCGTCGTTCGACGGGTTGACGCCCAGGTCGGAGTCGCGGATGGCCTGCTCGATGTTGCGCAGCGCGCTCTTGTCGAACGGGGTCACCACGGCCATCCGGGCCTCCGGCACCGAGAACGACGCCAGCTGGTTGATCGGCGTCATCGCGCCGTAGTAGTCCGCCACGATCTTGTTGAACATCGCCGGGTGCGCACGGCCGGTGCGGATCGCGGCGAAGTCCTCCTTGGCGACGACGACCGCCTTCTCCATCTTCTCCTCGGCCTCGAGGAGGGTCTCTTCGATCACCACGTGCTCCTGGTTCGGAAGTGTGAAGCCTGATATGTCCATCGAGCGCCGTTCCGCCGGACCCGCAGGTCAACGGCACGGCACGGCCGGTGAGTTGGGCCGCCGGGCGTTAGCCGCCGCTGCCCTGGCTGCTCACCAGGGTGCCGATCTTCTCACCCTTCACCGCACGTCCGATATTCCCTTCGGCGAGCAGCTCGAAGACGTAGATCGGCAGCGCGTTGTCACGGCAGAGGGTGATCGCTGTGGCGTCGGCGACCTTGAGGTCGCGGGTGATGACCTCGCCGTACTCCAGCGCGTCGAACTTCACGGCGTCCGGGTTCTTCGCCGGGTCGGCGTCGTACACCCCGTCCACGCCGTTCTTGCCCATCAGAAGCGCCTCCGCGTTGATCTCCAGCGCCCGCTGGGCCGCGGTGGTGTCGGTGGAGAAGTAGGGCATGCCCATGCCCGCGCCGAAGATGACCACGCGCCCCTTCTCCAGGTGCCGGATGGCCCGCAGCGGAATGTAGGGCTCCGCCACCTGGCCCATCGTGATGGCGGTCTGGACCCGCGAGTCGATGCCCTCCTTCTCCAGGAAGTCCTGGAGCGCGAGGCAGTTCATGACGGTGCCGAGCATGCCCATGTAGTCGGAGCGGGCGCGGTCCATGCCGCGCTGCTGGAGCTCCGAGCCGCGGAAGAAGTTGCCACCGCCGATCACCACGGCGAGCTCGGTGCCCTCGCGGACCACGGAGGCGATCTCCCGCGCCATCTTGTGCACGATGTCGGGGTCGACTCCGAGACCTCCCCCGCCGGCGAACGCCTCGCCGGACAGTTTCAGCAGAAAGCGACGCCGGGAGTCCTTGTCGGTGTCGGTGTCATTGCTCATGGTGGAGATCTCCTCGTGCATACGAAGAAGGCCACTGCCGGTGGGATCCTCTCGGCTCCTGCAGGCAATGGCCTCCTCGTGTTCAGCTGCCGTGTGCCCGACCCTAGCCGGTCGGCGACCCGTCTGCGGGACAGGCGGGCGGGCGGTGCGGCGTCATGGGGCGTGTCCCGGGCCCGCAGGCCCGACGGACCGCGCTCAGGCGCCGACGCGGAAGCGGGCGAAGCGCTTCAGTGTGACACCGGCCTCGTCCAGGATCTTCTGGACGGACTTCTTGTTGTCCTTGGCGAACGGCTGGTCCAGGAGGCAGTTCTCCTTGAAGAAGCCGTTCACCCGGCCCTCGACGATCTTGGGCAGGGCCTGCTCGGGCTTGCCCTCCTCGCGGGCGGTCTCCTCGGCGATGCGGCGCTCGTTCTCCACCGTCTCGGCCGGGATCTCCTCGCGGGAGAGGAACTTCGGGGAGAACGCCGCGATGTGCTGGGCGACGTCCTTGGCGATCTCCGCGTTCTCCTTGTCCAGCTCGACCAGGACGCCGACCTGCGGGGGCAGGTCCGGGCTGGTGCGGTGCAGGTAGGAGGCGACGAAGCCGCCGGAGAACTGCGCGAAGCGGTCCAGGACGATCTTCTCGCCGAGGTTGGCGTTGGCCTCGTCGACGTAGGCCTGGACGGTCTTCCCGGCCTCGATCTCGGAGGCGAGCAGGGCGGCGGTGTCCGCCGGGGAGGTGGCGGCCACGTGGGCGGCGACGGCGTCGGCGGCGGCCTGGAACTTCTCGCCCTTGGCGACGAAGTCCGTCTCGCACTTCAGCTCGACGAGCACGCCGGAGGCCTTGTCGTCGGCGATGCGGGCCACGACCGCGCCGTTCTCGGCGGTGCGGGACTCGCGCTTGGCGACGCCCTTCTGGCCCTTGACGCGCAGGATCTCGACGGCCTTGTCGACGTTGCCCTCGGCCTCGTCCAGCGCCTTCTTGCAGTCCATCATGCCGGCGCCGGTCAGCTCACGGAGCTTCTTGACGTCGGCGGCGGTGTAGTTCGCCATGTCGGTGAACCTCTCTCGAAGTCGATGAGGGTGGTCGGTGCACGGGGAGTGAGGCCCGGCGCCGTCGGTGTCGTCGACACCGGCGAAGCCGCCTCACTCCCCGTGGACGCGTGGTACTCGGACGACCCCACTGGGGTGACGGTCCGAGCCGGGCGCTGAGGCCCGGGCGGTCGTCAGGCCTGCTCGGCCTGGGCCTCGGCGGGCGCCTCGGCCGGCTTGTCCTCGGCCTTGGCCTCCTCAGCCTTGGGCTCCTCGGCCTTGGCTTCGTCCGCCTTGGCCTCGTCCGCCTTGGCGTCGGCGGCCGGCTTCTCGCCCTCGGCCTTGTCGCCCTCGAGAAGCTCGCGCTCCCACTCGGCCAGCGGCTCACCGGCGGCCTTCTCGCCCTTGCCCTCGGCCGCGCCGGAACGGGCGATGAGGCCCTCGGCGACGGCGTCGGCGATCACGCGGGTCAGCAGGGTGACGGAACGGATCGCGTCGTCGTTGCCCGGGATCTTGTAGTCGACCTCGTCCGGGTCGCAGTTGGTGTCGAGGATCGCGACGACCGGGATGTTGAGCTTGCGCGCCTCACCGACGGCGATGTGCTCCTTCTTGGTGTCCACGATCCAGACGGCGCTGGGCACCTTCTGCATCTCGCGGATACCGCCCAGGGTCTTCTCCAGCTTCGCCTTCTCGCGGGAGAGGACCAGCAGCTCCTTCTTGGTGAGGCCGGAGGCGGCCACATCCTCGAAGTCGATCTGCTCGAGCTCCTTGAGCCGCTGGAGCCGCTTGTAGACGGTCGAGAAGTTGGTCAGCATGCCGCCGAGCCAGCGCTGGTTCACGTAGGGCATGCCCACGCGGGTGGCCTGCTCGGCGATGGCCTCCTGGGCCTGCTTCTTGGTGCCGACGAACATGACGGAGCCGCCGTGCGCGACGGTCTCCTTGACGAACTCGTAGGCGCGGTCGATGTACGACAGCGACTGGAGCAGGTCGATGATGTAGATGCCGTTGCGCTCGGTGAAGATGAAGCGCTTCATCTTCGGGTTCCAGCGGCGGGTCTGGTGCCCGAAGTGGACGCCGCTCTCCAGCAGCTCCCGCATCGTGACGACGGCCATGGCCGTTCTCCTTGTTTTCGTGTCTCGGTTGTCCCGCGACGGCCCGGACGGGCGTCGCGCCTGACGCCCCGGACGCGTTGTGCCCGGGAAGCTCCTGGTGAAGGGTCTTCCGAGGACCGAGATACGCGGCCACCGGGTGAGGGTGGCGGGGCGTGCGAAGTCGACCCGGTGACCCGGATCGCCACCAGAAGTGTACGGGACCTCCGGAACTGCCTGCGACCACGTCCTCGGTCACCGAGCGGAGTGACCGAGTTGTGCACAGGTGGGCGGTCGTCCACGGATTCCAGGCGGTCTCCTCCGGGGGTGGAGGACGCGGGGCACGCTGGCGGCATGGGGACGAGGGCGTGGGTGGTGACCGCACTGATCGTGGCGGTGATGGGTGCGGTGGTGCTCCTGCGGGCGCCCGCCGGCGCGCGGGCGGCGGCGGGCCCGGAGGCGACGAGGGGAGGGGGGACGGAGGCCGTCCCACGGGCGGAGAGGGGCCACGAAGCGGAGGAGGCACGGCGCGGAGCGGTGGACGAGGGCGACGGCGACGGCGACGGCGACGGCGACGGATGGAGCTGGCCCGTGGCGGGCGCGGGCGGAGGGGCGCGGCCCGTGGTGCTGCGCGGCTGGGATCCGCCGCCGGCACCGTGGGCGGCCGGTCACCGCGGGGCCGACCTGGCCTCGGCGCCAGGCGCCGAGGTGCGCGCCGTCGGGGCGGGCCGGGTCGCGTTCGCCGGCCGGGTGGCGGGGCGCGGAGTGGTCACGGTGACGCTGCGGGGGACGGGTGAGGTGCCGTTACGGGTCACCTTCCAGCCGGTGCGGGCGGTGGTGGAGGCCGGTGACTCGGTGCGGGCCGGCGCCACGCTGGGGCGGCTGGAAGCGGACGGATACCACTGCGACCGCCCGTGTCTGCACTGGGGACTGCTGCGGGGCGACCGCTACCTCGACCCGCTGTCCGTACTGCCGGAGTGGATGCTGCGGACGGGAGCCGTACGGCTGCTGCCGCACGCGGGAGTGCCCGTTCCCGGTACCCGGGTCCGCTCCCCACCCCGCGGCCGCCGCGGGGTGGGGCGGTCAGGGCCGCCGTACTCCGTGGCGGGCCAGGGCGACCGCGACCTCGGTGACGGTGGCGGGGTCCTCGGCGGCGCCCAGCTCGATCCGGCGCACCGCCACGTCCACGATGCCCTGGAGCAGCATGGCCGTCAGCCGGGGCTCCGCGTGCCCGAGCTCGGCGAGTGCGTCGACGATCATCGAGATCAGCCCGCCGTGCGCGGCTCGGATGCGTTCGCGGGCACCCGCGTCCAGTTCGCCGGCCGAGATGGCGACCACGGCCCGGTGCCGCCGGTCGCCGACCAGGGCGAGCTGGCTGCGGACGTACGCCTCGACTCGCGCCTCGGGACCGTCCGCGGCGGCCATGGCCGCCTCCACCTCGGCTGCCCATTCGGGGAAGTCGACGGCGCACAGCTCCTCGACCACGGCGGCGCGGGAGCGGAAGTACTCGTACACCGAGGAGCGTGCGAGGCCGGTGCGGCGGGCGAGGGCGGGGAAGGTGAGCGCGTCGGTGCCTCCCTCGGACAGCAGCGAGCGTGCGGCGTCCAGCAGGGCCGCACGCTGCATCGTCCGGTGCTCGGCCACGGAGGCTGCTCGAATCCTGGGCACCCGTCCACTCTACGGACGGCAGGACCGATTCAGCGACCCACCTCGGCCAGCTTCCCGCGCAGTTGCAGCACGGACTTGGTGTGGATCTGGCTGACGCGGCTCTCGGTGACGCCCAGCACCTGCCCGATCTCGGCGAGGGTGAGCCCTTCGTAGTAGTAGAGCGTGACCACGGTCTTCTCGCGGTCGGGCAGGGTGTTGACGGCCCGGGCCAGGAGGCGCCGCAGCTCGCGGTCCTCGGCCACCTCGACGGGATCGTCGGCGGCGGTGTCCTCGAGGGTGTCCACGAGGCTGAGCCGGTCGCCGCTCTCCGCACCGACGTGCAGCAGCTCCTCCAGGGCCACCACGTTGGTCAGCGAGACCTGACTGAAGACGGCGTGCAGCTCGTCGACGGGGATGCGCATCTCGGCCGCGACCTCCGCCTCGGACGGTGTGCGGCGCAGCGACGCCTCCAGCGTCGCGTACGCGCGCTCGACCGCACGGGCCTTCTGGCGCACCGAGCGCGGGATCCAGTCCATGGCCCGCAGCTCGTCGATCATCGCGCCGCGGATGCGGGTGATCGCGTACGTCTCGAACTTGATCGAGCGGCCGGGGTCGAACTTCTCGATCGCGTCGATCAGGCCGAAGACACCGGACGAGACGAAGTCGGCCTGCTCCACGTTGGCGGGAAGGCCCACGCTGACCCGGCCGGCCACGTACTTCACCAAGGGGGAGTAGTGGAGGATGAGCTGCTCACGCAGCCGTTCGTCGCCCGTCCCCTTGTACGACCGCCACAGCTCGTCGAGCGAACCGGGGACGGGTCCGGGTGCAGCGTCCTCGACGGCGACCGGACCTGAGCCGGTGGCCGCGCGGTCAGGCCCGGAGTTGTGCTGGGGCATGCGTCGCCTTGAGCCGTTCTGAGAGATCTTCCGAATTTCGTGAGCGTAGCGTGACGGTGAGGTGGCGGGGTGCGAGCACGGTCGGGCTGCGGCATGCGCAGATACGTTCCGCTGCCCGCACCCTGGGGTGATGTCGCTGGCGGGACGGCCCTGGGGATGCCCGGGGCCGGCAGGAGCGCGTTGCGCGCCACTGTCACCCTTTCACCCGGGAGTCGCAGTTCAAGGACCGCCGCGTCACCCGATGGGGTGCCTTGGAAGCACGGAAGGGGCGCCCACGGGTCACACGGGTCACACGGGTTTCCGCGTCGCACGGGTCACTGTGGCTGCGGTGACGGCCGCCCGCAGCCCCCGCTCGCTCGGGGCACGGGGTCGAGCAGCCACCAGCGGTCCCCTGCGGATCCGACGAACCCGAGGGCCCGGAGCTCGTGCAGCCGGACCAGCACCCGGTCGGCCGGTGTGGCGGAGGCCGCGGCCAGCCTCGGGACGGTGACGGCGGCCCGGGCCGGAAGCGCCTCCAGCACCCGTGCGGCCTCGGCTGGAAGCAGGTCGCGTGGCAGTACGGGTACCTCCTGCTCGGGCGCGAGCTCTCCCATGGCGCCGACCATCTCGATCACCTCGTCCGCGTCCGTGACGACGGCGGCGGCGTCGTGCTGCAGCAGCCTGTGCACGCCGGTGGAGAGCCCGGACGTGACCGGACCGGGCACACCCATCACGACGCGGCTCAGGTCGCGGGCCCGGCGGGCGGTGACCAGGGAGCCGCTGCGCTGCTCCGCCTCGACGACCACGGTGCCGCGTGTGAGAGCCGCGATGACGCGGTTGCGCAGCACGAAGCGACCGCGCGTGGGGTGGCTGCCCGGCGGCAGCTCGGCGACGAGCAGGCCGTACTCGCCCAGGCGCCGGATGAGGTCGGTGTGGCCGGGCGGGTAGGCGACGTCGACGCCGCACGCCAGGACTCCGACGGTGGCCCCTCCCGCGCCCAGCGCTCCACGGTGGGCGGCGCCGTCGACCCCGTAGGTTCTTCCGCCAGTGTGAGATTCGTGGTGGTCTCCCCCTTTCCCTTGGACTAGCGATTTGATCAGGGAAGACAGTGCCATGGTGGAAGGCAAGGGATGCAACAGTGGCGTTGTCCATATTTGCTAACTCTCAGTGACCCTCGTTCCGGTGGCCCGGGCAGATCGGGAGCTTGGCTCCGCGCATGCCAGGCCGCAGCAGCACGCGCCCCTCCCCCTCTCCTCGTGTTCCTCTATGCCGAGAAGTTGGGGCAAAGTGCGTCACCTGCGTCACCCTCGTCCTCTGGCGGCGCGAGCCGTCAGGGCAGGCGGCGGCTCCGTGGAAGCGTCCTGACTTTGGCAGCGTCGGCGTCCCGGCCCGAGAGAGCGGCGTTCTCCAGAGCGAGCTGGTTGAGGGCCGTCGCGTAGATCTCCAGACGGGCCTCCAGGTGGCGGCAGTCCTTGCGGAGCTCGGCATTTTCCGCCTTCAGTTCGGCGTACTCGTCGGCTTGCTGGACGGCGGCTGTCCGTTTGGCCTCGGCGCGGGTGACCTCGGCCTGGAACTGGTCCTTGAGGTCGGTGTGCTGGTGGGTGAGGTGCCAGCGTTTGACGTCGGCCTCGACCGCGAGCTGAGTCACGTTCAGGCGCCCGTTGGATCGGTGCGGGGTGCCGGCGAGGAGGCGGTTGATGGCGGCGATGATCCCGCGGCGGACGGGGTCACTCTCGCGGTCGAGTGGGAGAACGGTCATTCCTGGGCTCCGCGCTGATGGTGTTCGATGATGGCGCGGAGCCGGTTGAGCTCATGCCGCTCGCGCGCGTGACGGATGGGTGGGGCGAGGGGGTCATCGACGATCTCGGCTAGTTCAGCGGCGCGTTCTTTGTTGATTTCGATGTCGCGGTCGGTGCGGACGAGGCACTGGCAGTTGGGGCGGCAGTCGTCGGTGTCGGGGGTGACCATGGGGTCGTCCGCTGAGCCTCTGAGCTGGCAGGCTGCGACGGGAGGGTTGAGGACGCAGGTCATGCCCTCGCCATGGTGGATCTGCAGGAGCGGGTTGCCGAGCAGGTCGCGCGCTTGCCGTTCGCTGGTCAGGACGCGGCCGGCGAACTCGCGGCTGGCGGCTTGGACGCGGTAGCGGTAGGCGTCGGCGGCGGGTCCGCTGACGTGCTCGCCTGCGAGGAGGCGCCGTTCGTCTTCGGCGATGCCTTCCATGCGGAAGAGCCAGTCTTCGAATGCGTACTCGTCCAGGAAGCCGGCCTCGTAGGAGCCGGCGTAGCCCTGCAGCATTTGGGTGTGGGCGTGTCCATATTGGATGGATGCGGCGATCAGCCCGCGGGGCTTGCGCCGGATGAACCAGGCCAGGGTTCGCCGGAAGCGGCTGGCTGCGATCGGTCCGCCAGGGTCTGTCGGGATGTGGTCCTTGCGGCCCAGGTGCTGGCAGCGTTCGTTGACCCAGGCGGTAAACATGACCATATCTTCGGCGATGTGGCGGTCCGAGCGGGCTTCACCGCGGCGTTTCGGTTCCTTGCCGGGCGTCCGCTTGATCGGCATGAGCCGGTTCGGGAAGAGCAGGTGGCTCTTGTGCAGTCGTTCCAGGGTCTCAACGGCTCGGGAGACGATCTCGATGACCACCCAGGGGTCCTCGCGGACGGTGCCCTCCGGGATCTTGTTGCCGTCCTCGTCCTCGGCGCCCTTGAAGTAGAGCCCTTGGAGCAACCACAAGCCGGTGTCCTTGTCGTAGCTGACGCAGCCCCGCCGGAGGTTGAGGACCTCGCCGACGCGGGCGCCCGAAAGATAGCTGACGATGACGAAGCAGGCTGTGCTCAGCAGCCGCGCCAGCCGCGGGGCCTGGGCGAATGTGATCCGGGGGTGCCAGGGCAGCCCGTCCAGCTCGGCGGTGACGGGGCAGTCGAGGTTGATGTCGCCGCTGACGGGCAAACCGGATTCCATGATCATGCGGCCGGACGAGGTGAACTGAAACGAGTTCGCGCAGTTGAGCACAGACGCGATGTGACGCCAGGCAACGTCCACAGTGCCGTCGTGGCGGCGGGTGCCGGGCAGGCTCTCGCCGCGGCTGCGGAGCCCGTCGAGGTAGGCCGCGACATCGGCCTGCAGGTCGCCGGGCTTCCGCAGACGCCGTTTGCCCCGCATGTGCTCCGGGCGCCGGGCCAACAGGACCTGGTACTCCTCCCAGGCGGCCAGGATGTCGTCGCTGAAGTCCTCTAGGAAGCGAATAGCCCACCGCAGCAGCGGCTGCATCGTGTGCTCGCTGATCCGCTTCGTGCGGTTCTCCCGGTCGGTGCGGGTGCGTTCGAGCAGGTCCTTGGTGTCCTCGCCGTCCCAGGGAGGCGCCTCGGGAAGCCGCAGGTAGAACGGCAGAATGCTGCGGTGAACCCACAGCCGCCGAACTTCGGTGATGCGGCGATACCGCTTGGTAATGGTGACGCCGTCCGCGTCGAGCGCATCCAAGTACTCCCAGAGCAACTCGTCGGTGGCCTGACAGAACTCGGTGATCCCCTGAGCCGCGAACCACTTCATGACGGGCTGCACGGAGCCGTAGAACAAGATCTCGATCGTGTGGAGCGCGATCCGGCGCGTCCCCGAGCGCCGCATCGTGCGGGCCTGCGGGTGGTTGATCAACTGCCAGACGTAGAACTTCGTGGCCAGCCGCAACGGCTCCGGGATGGTCTCGAAGTTCAGGGACTGCGACCGGGCATGGGCCTCGAAGATCCCGGGGTTGAGGTCCCAGCGCATGTCCGCGAAACGCGACAACCGCGCCGGGTCGACATCACTGGCCACCTCGCGGTTCATCAGCACGAGCGTGTCCGGGCCCGGCCAGATGGTGCCTTCCGGAAGCCCTTCGGGAAGGCCGTCCGGCTCACCGAGCAGGGTCGGGGCGGGAGAGGTCATCGGATGTCGAGCTCCCTGTTCAGCAGGCGGTCCGCGAGTTTGCGCTCGTCCGGGCCGACGGACCTGCGGGCATCTTCGACGGCCGTGTCATCCGCCTGGTCCAGCAGATCGGCCAGCTGTGCGTGTGGGCCAGCGAACCGCTCGGCCCACTGCAGTTTGCTCATCTGCTCGTGCCGCTCGGCGAGCCGATCATGGACGACGACCTGCAGCGGAAGGTGCCGGGGCAAGGCTCTGGCGCATTCGCAGTCCAGGCAGAGCAGGAGCGAGGCCCGGCAGGGCTCCCCCGGGTTGTAGGGGCCGTTGCTGTTGTCGGTGCAGGCCCCCAGCACCGTGTCCAACTCCCCCGCGATCATCTTCTTGAGCACCATCGGCTCCAGCCCCATCTCGGCGGCAACCTCGTCGGCGTTCTCCTGCGCGTGAGCCACCTGCTCGGGGCTCATCGTGGTGATCTTGGACCGGGCCCGTGCCTTGGCGACCTCGGTGTTCAGCACCTTGGCGACGACCGCGCGGTATTCGTTGATGTTGCCGCGGTTGCGCACCAGGTAGCGGGTCGCTGTCCGCCGTGTATGGGCGACGGGCTTCTGGTGGAGCTCGATGTAGGTCATCCGCAGCGTCTCCAGCCGCAGCGGCCGCAGCGGCAGCGGCTGCCCCTCCTGGTCCACCTCGTCCGCGGGCAGCTGCCAGTCCCTGCCGAGCTTGCTGATCAGAGCTCCGTCCGTCCGGATCGGGCGCCATCCCCGGCCCTTGGCCGTGCCCGGACCACCGCCGCTGACCATGTAGGCGACCAAGAGGCGGTTGCCGCCGGCGAAGTGCCGGGCCCTCGCGGTCAGTTCGTGGACCAGGACGTAGAGGCCGAAGGACGTGTGCAGAATGTCCCGGGTCGAGAGCTGATCAGGCTGCTCAGGGATGCTGATCCAGTCCGGGACCTCGGTCAGGGCAAGGTCCATGTAGGCCCGGCTCTGGCGACGCGGCTTGCGCAGGCCGACGATCGCCGTGCCGGGCCCGACGCCCCCGTCCGCCCGATGGTGGGCTGCCGTCATCTTCAAGATCGTCTCTGGATTCTGGCCCGTCATCACGCCGAACAGCACCGCGGCGGCGGCGATTTCCTCCGGGGTCAGATAGAGCCATCCGACAATATCCTTGACCTTTCCGCGCAGCATCACCCAGGGCTCGGGCGCGCAGGCAACGACCTTCCCGGACTTGCGCATCCGGCGGGGAACGTCGCCAACGCGATCCAGGTGCTCAAGGATCTCCAGTCGCCGCCGCAGATGGAGATCGGTGCTGACGTCGAGGTCCCCGGCACGGAACTGCTCCAGCAACTCGCGGTTGCCCCGGATACGAGTCTCCGCCGAGCGCAAAGCCGCCCGCGCGGCCTGCGCGATCCTCTTCAGTTCGTCCCGGCTGTAGCTGTGTGCCGGCTCGCCCTCGAGCCGGGCCGGTAATGACCCGGCGAGCCGACCCGCCAGAGCGTCGCTGATACCCGCCGTCCGAAGCAGCAGCAACCGCAGGTCCGCCAGCTCGTTCGAGGCGGTCTTGATGCCCTCGGCCTTGCGCTGGTCGTAGTACCCGTCGAAGTGCTCAGGGGTGACCTCGGCCGCACTCTCCGGGACCGCTTCCAGGCCCGTGAGGTAGCGGTCGAACCCGATCAGAGCGTGGTAGGACTTCCTCGACGAGTGGGGGGATGTCAACCCCGCTCCAGGTGCGGTGCGGTCAGCCAGAGCCGCGATCAGCGGCTCACGCAGGGCTTCGGGCATGGCCAGCGCCGACACGTCGTAATCGACTCGGTCCTCACCGTCCTGGCTGTAGCACCGGACGACCCGGCGGCCGTCCTCGGCCGTCATCAGCCCAAACCGGGTCCTGGGCCCGCTCGGCAGGGCGGCCCGCCGTCCCCGGCTCACCGGGACCCCACCAGCGGATCGGTGCGGACCCACGGATGGTCTGCGAACACATCCGCCATGAACGACGCGACCGGGAAGCCGTCGGCGTGAGCCAGCAGCGCTTCCACCTCCAGCGTTTGGAAGGGCTCAAGGTAGACGCTCTTGGTCGTCTCAACGCTGCGATGCCCGAGCATCGTCTGGACCAAGTGCCAGGTGCTGCCGACCTCCTCGCGAAAGTCGCGCTGTTCGTCCTCGGTCAGGTGCCCAAGCTGTGCGTACTTGATCAACTTGCCGACCGAGAACCACCTCAGCGCGAAGGAATGCCGCAGCATGTGAGCGGTGCAGCTGAAGTTCTCCAACCCGAGCGACTCGATCCGCGCGTTCGCGACGTCGAAGGTGTGCTCCCAGCCGCCACCGTCGCGCGGCAGGCCGTCCTCGTTCAACCACAGACTGACCGGCTCCAGCCCCTGCGCGGTCTCGCGGAACAGAAGCATCCGGGTCTGCGGCCCGACGTCGTTCCACTCCTCCCGCTGGGAACCGCCGCCGACAGAGGACATCGTCACCGAGTGCCTCCCGTGAAGGGCCCGCACGATGCGCCGGTTGGCAATCCGCTCGTAGCGGCCCGCGGCCTGGGCCCGCCGGACCGCGGCCGCCCTGGCCCCCTCGACGTAACCCAGCACCCCGCGCAGAGAGGATCTCGGCATCCAGTACTTGTGCCCGTACCCACCCTTCGCGCAGGCATCGGCGAGCTCGCAGGTGAAGAAGCCCCGCCGCCGCTCATAGACAGGCAGCTCGGGCAGCACCACGCTGGCCCACTCCGATACGCGCAGACCATTGCCGTAGAGGCCGTCGCAAAACGCCCGGTCCCGCTGGTCGTTGCGGCCCTTCCACCACGGATCCGGCCGACCATGGAGATCGAAGCCACGGATGCCCAGGTCCACCCATCGGGTGTAGCCCCCAGGATCGAGCCACTTGACGTCCGCGTGCCGGACGATGCGCGGCGCGTCCATCTCCGCGAACGGATCGGCGATCCCGAAGCGGGCGGCCAGCTTGTAGAACTTCTTCAGCCCGGCGAAATCACGGGCGAACGTCCCGGTCTCCACCGTGTCGTCGTTCGCAGGATCCGTGACCCGCCAGAACAGGAACTCGGACGCCACCTCATCGTCGGCGTCCCACCAGTTCACACCGATCGTGAGCAGGTAATTCAGCCACACCATCAGCGAGTACGAGTAGTCCCGCTGCGTGCGCCAGGCCATCCTCCGCCACTTCGGCGACCCCAGGCAGTAGTTCACCCGCAGGTCGGGCCGACCGTCGGGACCAATCACGAAGCGCTGCCCGTCATGTACATCCCTGTTCCCCGTACGAGCATGAAGGCCTGGCAGCGCCTCACTGAGTAACTCGGCTACAGCCGCCGTACGGCTCGGGATGTACCTATGAAGCTGCCAACACCGGCCGCTCGATTCCAACTCCGTCACACGAGTAGCAACGAGCTTGACCAACAACGGTCACTGGATACAGAACAGCACCGGCGCCGGAGATCACGGTCCAGCCGCGCGCGGCCAGTCCGGCCCCGAGGGCGGCGCCGACGTGCATCCCGTAGTCGGTGCAGGCCCGGGCGCCCACCACGGCCACCGAGCGCAGCGCCCAGAAGCGCAGCGAAGGCGCGCCCCGGACCCACAGACCGTAGGGCCGGGAGAGGCCGAGGTCGTCGAGCTGTCCCGGCCAGTCGGGGTCGCCTGGGCAGACGAAGCGGTCGCCTCGGGCGGAGCCCGCGGCGAGGTCAGCCCCGGGCCGCACCTCGCGGGCACGCAGCCGAAGTCCTTCCCAGCGCCGTGCGGAGGTTCCCGGTGGAGGGGGGCCGCCGCCGCGCAGCCGTCGCACGATCTCTGCCGGCCCGTAGTCCTCCAGCCAGCGGCCGACCGTCTCGTCGCCGGGCTCGGCGACACGGGTGAGCAGGGCGCGGTCGCGCCGCTCATACGAGTCCGGGCCGGTTTCCGCGTGCGCCGCGGCCTCGCGCGTCGGTCCGGTACTCATCGGGCGGGCTCCACGACGGCGACGCCACGGCGGATGCCGGTGCGCAACTCCAGCGCGCGGTCCACGTCCTCGCGGGTGGGCCGGTCACGCGCCGCCAGGTCGGCGACCGTCCAGGCCACGCGCAGCACCCGGTCCAGGCCGCGGGCGGTGAGCAGTCCGCGCTCCATGTCGTCCTCGGCCCGGTCGAGTGCGCCGAGCGCGACCGGCCAGCGGGTGCGCAGAGCGTGGCCGGGAACTTCCTGGTTGGTCGTCCACGGCGTCCCGGCGTAGCGGGCCGCAGCGCGTTCCCGGGCCGCGAGCACCCGGGCGGCGACGGTGGCGGTGCTCTCCCCGGCGCCGGACGCATGCAGCTCGGAGCGGGCCAGCGGCTCCACGGTCACACGCAGGTCGACCCGGTCCAGCAGGGGGCCGGAGAGCCGGGCGCGGTAGCGGCGGACCGTCGAGGGGCGGCATTCGCAGTCGGCTCCGCGCACCCCGTGCCGTCCGCACGGGCACGGGTTCGCCGCCATGACGAGGACGAAGCGAGCCGGCATGCGCATCATCCCGCCCGCGCGGGCGACCACCACGTGGCCCGATTCCAGCGGCTGCCGCATCGCGTCCAGTACCCGCCCGCTGCATTCGGCGGCTTCGTCGAGAAACATCACGCCGTGGTGGGCGAGGGAGACGGCACCGGGCCGGGGCAGGCCGCTGCCGCCGCCGACCAGGGCGGCCATGGTCGCCGAGTGGTGCGGGGCGCAGTACGGCGGCCGCTCCACCAGGGGGCGCCCGGGGGGCAGTGTCCCGGCGACCGAGTGGACCGCCGTCACCTCCAGCGCCTCCTGCGCGGTCAGGGGCGGCAGCAGGCCGGGCAGCCTCTCGGCCAGCATGGTCTTGCCGGCGCCGGGCGGACCCTTGAGGAAGAGGTGGTGGCGGCCGGCCGCGGCGATCTCCAGGGCGGTGCGGGCGACGGTCTGCCCGGCGACCTCGTCGAGGTCGACGGGGTGGTCGTCCACGGCGAGTGCTGCGCCGAGACCCGGTCCGGCGGGGGCGGGGCCCAGGGGATCGGGGCGGACCGCGGCAGTTTCCTCGTCCTCCTCCGGCACCGGCTCGTCGCAGAGCAGGGCGATGAGCTGGCGGAGGCTGCGGACGCCGAGCACCGTCACGTCGGGGACCAGGGAGGCCTCGGCGGCGGCCTGCTCCGGCACGACGACGTGCCGGTATCCGGCGTCGGCGGCTGCCAGCACGGCCGGGAGCACGCCGCGGAGCGGGCGGACGCGGCCGTCGAGGCCCAGCTCGCCGAACATCATGAGGTCGGCGATCGCGCGCGGGTCGATCCGCTCGGCGGCGGCGAGCACGGCGCAGGCGACGCTGAGGTCGAAGCCGCTGCCTCCCTTCGGCACGGAGGCAGGGCTCAGCCCGACGGTGAGCTTCTTCTGCGGCCATTCCGCGCCGGAGTTGACCACGGCGGCGCGGACTCTGTCGCGGCTCTCGACCAGGGACTTGTCGGGCAGCCCCACCAGGGTGAAGTGGGCGACGCCCGGCTCCAGATCGGCCTGTACCTCGACCGGTACGCCCTCGACGCCGACCAGCGCGACCGAGCAGGTGCGGGCGAAACCCATCAGGCCGCCCCCCCCGGACGTGCTCGACCAGCGGGGACCCGCGGTCCGGCAGCAGGATGCCCACCACGTCCAGCCTCACGCCCCCGGTGGGCGGCCTGCCGTACCGGGCGATCCAGCGCTCGGTGAGCCAGCGGGACGCGAGCCTGCGCAGCCGCGCGGCCTTGGCCGGGGTGACGGCGGCCATCGGGTGTTCCCACCCGCCGGCGCGGCGCGTCTTGACCTCGCAGACCACCAGGGCGTCACGGTCGCGCGCGACGATGTCGATCTCTCCGGCGGCGCAGCGCCAGTTGCGTTCCAGTACGGCCATGCCGGCGGCACGCAGCCGCCGCGCGGCCAGGTCCTCGCCGTAGCGGCCGAGTGCTTCTCGGGCATTCATGTGGGACCACCTCCGTCACCGACTGTGACGGAGGCGGAGCTGGGGTGGGGATCTCGGGCCGGATCTGTGGACCGGTGCCGGCCTGGGGATATCCCCGTCACCCCCGCGGGTGACGGGGTGAGGAGGTGAGTGGCCCGCGGACCGGATGATCCGGCTCAGGTCAGCCCTTGAAGCCGGAGTCCTCGGGCAGGTCGAGTTCGCTCTTGTTGAGCTCCTCGATGTTCACGTCCTTGAAGGTGAGCACCCGCACCTGCTTCACGAACCGCGCCGGCCGGTACATGTCCCAGACCCAGGCGTCTGCCATGGACACCTCGAAGAAGACCTCGCCCTGGACGGAGTGCACCTGCATCTCGTAGTCGTTGGTGAGGTAGAAGCGGCGTTCGGTCTCGATCACGTACTTGAACAACCCGACGACGTCGCGGTACTCGCGATAGAGCTTGAGCTCCATCTCGGTCTCGTACTTCTCGAGGTCCTCGGCGCTCATGGCGTGTTCCCCTTCAGCCGTGCGTGCCCCTATTGTGCGTCAGCTCCGGCGCCGGCCGTGCGAGGCTGCCGCCGACCGGCGGGACAGCGGCCCGTGCGCCGCCCCTCCCATGATCAGGACGGTACCCGCGGCGACGGCGATCAGCATGGGGACCAGCGGTCCGGGCCGGGAGACTCCGCCCGGCAGCTGCGCGAAGCCCTCGGGGCGTTCGACCATGCCGAAACCTTCCAGCGGCCAGGCCGTCGCGTCCACCCGCCCCCGCACGGCGTCGCGCGGCACGGCCCAGTGGTCGGCGTCGCCCTCCAGGCGCATCAGGGAGTCCTGGGAGGTCGTGCGATGGTCGCCCAGCAAAAAGAGCCGGCCTTCGGGGACCCGCTCGTCGAAGCGGGTCATGGCCTTCCGGTCGTCCGGCCCGAGGTACTCCTCGTCGACGGGTTCGCCGTTCACGGTGATCCGCCCGTCGGCGTCGCAGCAGGCCACCGTGTCGCCGCCGACCGCCACGACGCGCTTGACCATGGGGACGTCCCCCCACACCGAGTCGTGGAAGACGACGACGTCGCCGCGCCGGACCTGGTCACCGCCGACGCGTTCGGCGAGTACCCGGTCGCCGGCCTGGATGGTCGGCGCCATCGAGCGGGTGGGAACCGTGTACGGCTGGTACACGATCGCGCCCCAGACGAAGCCGCCGAGGAACAGCACGCAGCCGATCGCCACCGCGACGCCGGAGAGGGTGTCGCCCAGCCCACGGCGCGGCCGTGTGCCGCCCGGGCGTGCCGCACCGGTCGTCCGTACTGCGTTTCCCATCCCTGCGCTCCCGGGTCCGTCGCCGCCTCGCCGCCATCGCACCGCCGGGTCGCTGACGGCCACGGGGCGTCGCCCGACCTGCCCGGAGGTCTGGGCGAACCCTACCGGCGACCGCGCGCTCTCCGGGAGTGCGGAGGGCGGCGCGGGAGGGTGCGAGGTGTCCACGTGGGGGACGCCTCATCCGCCGGTCACGATGCGGGGGCCGCGCCGCGACGCGTGTGTGGCCGGGCCCTCCGGGGCCCGGCCACACGTCGGTCCGTGCTGGGGGCGGCGCTCAGTCGCCCGTCGTGATCCGCTCCGCTCGGCGCGAGGCGTCCGCACGCACCGGGCGCCGGCGAAGCCACAGGGCCAGCGGGGCCACTCCGGCCACGCCCATCAGGGCGGGTGCGGCACCGGCGGCCTTGGCGGCGACGCCCTTCTGGTCGAAGGTCTCCGGCACCGGAAGGGTCGCCCAGCGGTCGAGGGGCCAGGCGACGACCACGGCGCGGCCGATGGCCTCGTCGACGGGCACCATGCCGCCGTCGGGGCCGTCCTGGTGGTAGCGCGAGTCCCGGGAGTTCTGCCGGTTGTCGCCCATGACCCACATGTGGTCCTCGGGCACGGTGACGGGGCCGAACGGCCTGTCGTCGCACGGCGTGCTGCCGGGCTTGAGGTACGACTCCTCGAGCGCGGCGCCGTTGACCTTCACCGGCCCGCCCTTGCGGCAGGAGACGGTGTCGCCGCCGACCGCGATGACCCGCTTGATCAGGTCCTGTTCGTCGGCGGACGGCATCAGCCCGATGAAGCTGAACGCCTTCTGCAGGGCGTTCTGCTCGTTGGGGATGTCGGGCAGCCAGCCGCCGGGGTCGTGGAAGACGACGACCTCGCCGCGCTCCGGCTCGGAGCCGAACCACGGCGTCAGCTTGTCGACGAGGACGCGGTCGCCGATCTTGAGGCTGTCCCGCATCGACTCCGAGGGGATGGAGAACGCCTGGAGCAGGAAGGTCTTGATGACCAGCGCCAGCACCAGCGCGATGCCGACGAGCAGGGGCAGTTCCTTCCAGAACGGCCGGGCCTGCTTCTTCTTGCGGTCGCGGCCGGCCTCGCCGCCGTCACGGGCGCCTTCTGCGTCGTCCCCTGTGTGCGACACGCCCACGGTGTCCGTCTCGCCTCCCTGCGGGCTGGGCCGTTCGTCACTCATCAGCGGCGTCGGTCCGCGGCCGTCTCCCTCAGGTCCCTCGGGATAGTCGTGACCGGACCGCGCGCCGTAGCCCATGTCCCCCACTCTCACTCCTCACACTGCGCTTTCGTCGGTCCCGGTACCGGGCCAGACCCACCACTGTGACAACGAGCGAGAGTTCCAAGGGGCTCGGAAGCCCACTCCTTCGGTTCTCCTCGGCAGCTTGTGCGGTCGCCTCCGTGCCGGAGGGGTCCGGCACCGCGGCGAAGGTCTCGTTCTCCGACAGCCGCTGCCAGTGGTCCACCGGCCAGGCTACGACCATGGCCCTGCCGACGATCAGTTCCTCCGGAACCGTACCCCGTCCGGGTGAATCGAGGTGGTACCGGGAGTCCGCCGAGTTGCCGCGGTGGTCGCCCATCACGAAGTAACGGCCCTCGGGGACCGTGACGTCGAACTCGATCTTCGACGGCGCGTTGCCCGGGTACAGGTACGGTTCGTCGACGGGGTGGCCGTTGACCGTGATCCGGCCGTCGGAGCCGCAGCAGCGCACGCGGTCGCCGCCGACGGCGACGACCCGCTTGATGAGGTCCTGTTCGTCGTCCGACGGGAGCAGGCCGACGAACGTCAGCAGGTCCTTTACCTGCTTGACCCCCACCGGATCGCTCCCCTGCTGCTGCTGTTGCGGCTCGCCGTCCAGCCAGCCGCCGGGGTCCTGGAAGACGACGACGTCGCCGCGTTCGGGCCTGCCGCCGAACCACGGGGTCAGCTTGTCGACGACGACGCGGTCCCCGATCCGGATGGTCTGCTCCATCGACCCGGAGGGGATCACGAACGCCTGCACCAGGAAGGTCTTCAGCACCAGCGCTATCACCAGCGCGATGCCGATCAGGATGGGGATCTCCTTGGTCACCGACAGCCGGCGGCGCCGCTTGATGCGCTTGGCCGCACGTCGCCGGTCGGCGCGGCCCTCGCCGGGGCCGCGCAGGGTGGCGGGCCGGTCTGCGGAGGGCTGCGGCGGGGGTGTCGCGTCGGGACGCCGGTGGTGACCGGCGGGTCTGCCGCGCCTACCCATGTGGCCCCGCCTCGCGAGCGGCGCGTTTCGTACCGGCGGACAGGGTGGTCCAGCGGTCGTGGGGCCAGGCGATCCAGTCGGCGCGGCCGATGACGCGGTCCAGCGGGACGGTACCGCCGCCGGGCAGCCCCAGGTGGTCCCGGGAGTCGCGGGAGGCGGACCGGTGGTCGCCCATGACCCAGAGCCGGCCTTCCGGAACGCGGATGTCGAAGCGGACCGCGGAGGAGTCGTCGCCGGGGTGGAGGTACGTCTCGGTCAGCGGTTCGCCGTTCACCACAAGCCTCCCCCGCTGGTCGCAGCACCGGACGCGGTCGCCGCCGACGCCGATGACCCGCTTGACGTACTCCGTGTCCGCCGGGTCCGACAGGCCGAGGGCGGAACCGAACCTGCGGAGCAGACCGGAGAGCGCCCCCGAGCCGGCGGTGCCGGACGGGAGGAAGGACCCCCTGCCGTCGAACACCACGACGTCCCCCCGTTCGGGACGGTCACCGAAACGGTAGGCCAGCTTGTTCACCAGGACCCGGTCCCCCACCTTCAGGGTCGGCGCCATCGACGAACTGGGGATCGAATAAGGCTGCACCACGAAGGCGCCGACCAGCAAGACCGCCACGAGAACGGCCGCGGCGCCCGTCGTGAGCCGAAAAGAGCGCGACCGACGCCGGTGACCCTGCTCGGGGACCTCCGCGCGGCCGCGCTCCGTTCGCACGAACGAGATCAGTTCTCGCGCTTCTCCTTGATCTTGGCGGCCTTGCCGCGCAGGTCGCGGAGGTAGTACAGCTTCGCGCGACGGACGTCACCGCGGGTGACGACCTCGATCTTCTCGACGATCGGGGTGTGCACCGGGAAGGTGCGCTCGACGCCGACGCTGAAGCTGACCTTGCGGACGGTGAAGGTCTCGCGCACGCCGGAGCCCTGGCGGCGGATCACGACGCCCTTGAACTGCTGCACACGGGAGCGGTTGCCCTCGACCACGCGGACGTGGACGTTGACGGTGTCGCCCGGGCGGAAGTGGGGGACGTCCTCGCGCAGCGAAGCCGCGTCGACGTTGTCGAGCAGGTGAGACATGAGCGTCTGCTTTCCTCGCCGATGCCACAGGTCATCAGCGGAACATGGTGAACGGATGTACGGTCGCCGCCGCTCCGGTCGGGCGTTGATCCCCCTGTGGCAGGGTCGCGCGCCGGACGCGAGGCAGCGGCCTATTCTTCCACGGGCTTCGTCGTGCGCCCAAATCGACCCCCGGGTCCGACCTCCCAGCCCAGGGCGGAGAGCGTCGCCCGGTCGTGCGCGTCGAGCCCGACGGGATCGCACGCCTCGATCAGGTCGGGCCGGTGGGTGCTGGTGCGGGCGAGTGCCTGGTCGCGGCGCCACCGGGCGATCCGCCCGTGGTGGCCGCTGACCAGCACCTCGGGGATCTCCCGGCCGCGCCACTGCGGGGGCTTGGTGTACACCGGGCCTTCCAGCAGGCCGGCCATGCTGCCGGGGGCGAAGGAGTCGTCACGGTGGGACTCGGCGTTGCCGAGCACGCCGGGCAGCAGGCGGGCGACCGCCTCCACCATCACCAGTACCGGCGCCTCTCCCCCGGCGAGCACGTAGTCGCCGATGGAGACCTCGCGCACGTCCAGGCGCGACCCGTACTCCTCGACGACGCGGCGGTCGATGCCCTCGTAGCGGGCCGGGGTGAACACGAGCCAGGGTGCGGCGGCGAGTTCGACGGCGAGGGCCTGGGTGAACGGCCGCCCGCTGGGCGTGGGAACGACGAGAACGGGCTCGTCCTGGTCCGGAGCGCCGGAGGCGAGGATCTCGTCCAGCGCCTCGCCCCACGGCTCGGGTTTCATCACCATGCCGGGCCCGCCACCGTACGGGGTGTCGTCCACGGTGTGGTGCCGGTCGTGAGTCCAGGTGCGCAGGTCGTGCACCCGGACGTCGAGCTGCCCGCGGGCGCGCGCCTTGCCGACCAGGGAGACGTTCAGCGGCTCCAGGTACTCCGGGAAGATCGTGACGACGTCGAGCCTCACGAGCCCTTCCCCTCCTCCTCGTCGAGCAGCCCGGGGGGCGGGTCGACGACCATGCGCTGCGCGGACAGGTCGATCTCCGGGACGATCTCGGTGACGAACGGAATCAGCGCCTCGCCGCCGTCGGGGCGCCGTACGACCAGCAGGTCCTGCGCGGGCAGGTGGGCGATCTCCTCGACACGGCCGACGGCGCGCCCGTCGCGGGTGACGACGTCGAGGTCGAGGAGCTGGTGGTCGTAGAACTCCTCGGGGTCGTCCGGGCTCTGCTCCGGGTCGACCTCGGCGACCAGCAGAGTGTTGCGCAGCGCCTCGGCGCCGGTGCGGTCCTGCACGCCGGCGAAACGCAGCAGCAGGCGTCCGCTGTGCACCCGGCCGGTCTCGATGGTGAGCGGGCCGACGCCCGGCGGGTCGGTGGCCAGAACGGCTCCGGGTGCGAGCCGCATCTCGGGCTCGTCGGTGCGTACCTCCACGGTGACCTCGCCGCGGATGCCGTGGGCGCGGCCGACGCGGGCGACTACCAGCTGCACGGTCTCGGGTTCCCCTTCTTCTCGCGTGTCCGCCGCCGGGGCGGGTGGTGCGAACAGCGGCAGCGGCCGGGTGCGGCCGGAGCCGCCCCCGGCCGCTGCCGGTGGTGCGTGGTACTGCTCAGCGTGCTGCTGCTCAGCGGATCTGGTCCACGTCGACGAGGTCGACGCGGACACCGCGGCCGCCGAGGGCTCCCACGACGGTGCGGAGCGCACGGGCCGTGCGGCCGTTGCGGCCGATGACCTTGCCGAGGTCGTCGGGGTGCACCCGGACCTCCAGCACGCGCCCGCGGCGCAGGGTGCGCTCAGCGACCTGCACCTCGTCGGGGTGGTCGACGATGCCCTTCACGAGGTGCTCGAGGGCCTCCTCGAGCATCCTCAGGCCTCGGTCGACTCGGTGGCGGCGTCAGCGGACTCGGCCTTGGCCTCGTCCGCCTTCTTCTCGCCCTTGTCGGACTTCTTGGCCTTCGGCGTGATGGCCTCGCCCTTGGGCTCGTTCGCCGACTGCTTGGCCGCGGCCTCGAAGAGGGCCTTCTTGTCGGCCTTCGGCTCGGCGACCTTCATCGGCTCGGGGGCCGGTAGACCCTTGAACTTCTGCCAGTCGCCGGTGACCTTGAGGATGGCCGCGACCGGCTCGGTCGGCTGCGCGCCGACGCCCAGCCAGTACTGGACGCGCTCCGAGTCGACCTCGATGCGGGAGGGGTTCTGCACCGGGTGGTACAGGCCGATCTCCTCGATGGCGCGGCCGTCGCGGCGGGTGCGCGAGTCGGCGACGATGATGCGGTAGTGCGGCGAACGGATCTTGCCCAGTCGCTTCAGCTTGATCTTGACTGCCACGGGTGTGGTGTCTCCTGGTCTTGACGTGGTGGGGCGCGGCGGAAGGCCACGTGGGGTTGTGGTGTCCTGGCGCCCGACGGACGCGTCAGCCGGAGGAGAGAGGGGTCCTGGACGGCTGCCGAGTACAGCCGCCCATGATGCCACACCTCACCGGTCCGGCCGAACCGGGGGCCGGGCCGGTGAGGTGTGGCCGCCGCCGGCGCGTTCAGCCCGCGACGGCCATCGGTTCCTTGGACGGCGCTGCGTCCGGGATGCGGAAGGGCTTGCCGCAGGCTCCGCACATGATGGGCGCCTGCGCCAGCACGGAGGGGACGACGCGGACGTTGCGCCCGCAGTCGCAGACCGCCTTGACCCGTACCCCGCCCCCGGAGGAGCCGTGCCGGGCCGCGGGCCCGCGGAAGCTGCGGCCGCTCTCGGTGGTGGTGGCCGCGTCGTGCGCCTTGAGGGCGCGGTGCAGTCGGTCGGCGGTGGAACGGTAGCGCCGGCGGGTGGCCGGGGTGAGGGTCACGAGGGAGAAGCCGCTGCTCGGGTGCGGCTCTTCCGCGTGCTCCAGCCCCAGCTCCTCGGCGATCGCGAGGAACCGGCGGTTGTGGTAGCGACCGGCGCGCGAGGTGTCGCGGACACCGCGGGCGGCGGCGATCCCGTGCACGGCCTCGTGCAGCAGCCGTTCGAAGGAGAGCTCGGCGCCGCAGGCGGACGAGGACTCTCCGATGAGTGATTCGGGCGCGGCCAGGTCCGGCAGCTCGGGATGGTGCCGTTGAATGTCGGCCCAGGCGGCTGCCAGCTCGGCGGCGAGAACTGGTGGTGTCGTGCTCACGTCGTGAACAACGAGCGAGGGGGTCCGGGTGTTCCGATTCGGGGCCATCCCAAATAATTTTCCCGTACCGGTCAGTTCACTCCGATGGGTCCTGACGAGGACGGGTACGCCGATCTGCGGAGAAGACGCGTAGTCGTCGCATTCCCGGACGTAGTTCCGATTCGTACACCTTCGGTACGCCGGGCTGCCGCGCGGGCGAGCGCACGCTCCCCCGCGCTCGCTGGGACGCGCGCGCCGCCGGTCGCGGTTCCCTCGCCCCTCCCGGATGCCACGCCCATATGTCCCGATTAGCATGACTTCGCGCTGCGGCCCTCCGCCCGGCGCATGCTACGGCAGTGCCCCCGCGACGCCGGATGCCGGACGCCGGGCCCGGACGGCGACGTGCCGCGGCGTACGGCGGCGGCCCGAACCCCGCGGCCGACCGGACGGATCGACGGATCGAGGCGCCTTGATGACACCCACGCTGGTCCACCACCCGCAGCGCGCCCGCGACTGGGCGGAGATCCAGGAGCGGATGCTGGTCCCGCTCTACGAGGCGGTCTTCGACCGGCTGGAGGTCGGCTCCGCCTCCCACGTCCTGGACCTCGGCTGCGGTTCCGGGCTGGCCCTGCTCCTCGCCGCGGCCCGCGGCGCGTCCGTGACGGGCGTGGAACCGGACGAGACGCGGCTGGCACTGGCCCGCGAGCGCCTGATGCCGGAGCCCGGCGGTGATCCGGGCGGCCGGAGGGTGCGGCTGGTGGGCGCCCGCGTGGAGGACGAGGTACCGCTGCACGAACCGCTGCCCACGGTGGTGACCGCGTTCGAGGCGCTGCCCGGCCCCGAGGTGCTGTCCCGGACCGTGACCTCTCTCGAACGGAACACGCCGGTGGTGCTGGCCGGGTGGGGGCCTGCCGAACGCTGCGGAGCAGCGTCGGTGCTGCGGGTGGCGGAGCGGACGGCGGACACCGCGGACAGGCAGGACGGGGAGGCCGGGGAGGCGCCGCGTATGCCGGGCTGCTGGCAGCCCGGGGGGCGCGACGGCCTGGAGGAGCTGGCCCGTACCGCCGGTCTGCGACTGGACGGCTCCGGGCGGGTTTCCTGCCCGTTCGGCTACGCCGACATGGACAGCGCCGTCCGCGGGCTGCTGTCCACCGGGCTGTACGACCGCGCGGAGCGGACCGCGGAGGAGGGGGTGGTGCGCGCGGAGCTGATCGAGGCGCTCGCCCCCCACCGGCGCGGCGACGGCACGGTGTGGATGCCGAATCTCTTCCGGTATGTGATCGCACGGGTCTGACGCCCTCCCGGGTCCCGCGCGCGGAACCCGGGAGGTCCACGCACCGCGGAGGAGCTCCCTGCGGGAGAGGTGCCGGACAACGCCCGGTCAGCGGGACCGGGCGTTGAGCCGGGCGGCCTGGCGCGTGAGGTGGTCGCGCTCGGCGAGGTCGGGTGCCTTGTGGGCCGCCTCGGCGTACAGCCGGGCCGCCGTCGTCAGGTCGCCGTCGCGCTCGTGGAGGTAGGCCGCGACCGCCGTGTGGCGGGGTAGCGCGGCGTCCAGCGGCGCGAGGGCCGCCAGGCCGGCACGCGGGCCGTCGGCCTCCCCGACGGCGACCGCCCGGTTGAGCCGGACGACGGGGTTGTCGGTCAGGCGCGCGAGCTCGTCGTACCACTCCACGATCTGCACCCAGTCGGTCTCGCCGGCCGTCGGGGCGTCGGCGTGGAGTGCCGCGATGGCGGCCTGGGCCTGGAACTCGCCCAGCCGGTCACGTGCGAGGGCGGCCTGGAGGACCCCGACCCCCTCGGCGATCGACGCGGTGTCCCACCGGTCGCGGTCCTGCTGGGCGAGCGGCACCAGGCTGCCGTCGGACGCGGTCCGCGCGGCCCGCCGGGCATGGTGGAGCAGCATGAGCGCGAGCAGCCCGGCCACCTCGGGGTGGTCGATGGCGGCCGCGAGCTGCCGGGTGAGCCGGATGGCCTCGGCGGCGAGGTCGACGTCGCCCGAGTAGCCCTCGTTGAAGACGAGGTAGAGGACGCGGAGCACGGTGGCGACATCGCCCGGCCGGTCGAAGCGCGCTCCGGAGACGGTGCGCTTGGCCCGGCTGATGCGCTGCGCCATGGTCGCCTCGGGCACCAGGTAGGCCTCGGCGATCTGGCGGGTGGTCAGCCCTCCGACGGCGCGCAGGGTGAGCGCGACCGCCGATGCCGGGGTCAGCGACGGGTGGGCGCAGAGGAAGTAGAGCTGGAGGGTGTCGTCCGCCGAGGGGGTCGGGCCTGGTGCCGGCTCCTCCTCGACGCGGTCCTCGCGCCGGCGGCGGGAGGCCGCCGCCCGGGTCGCGTCGAGGAACTTGCGCCAGGCCACGGCGACCAGCCAGCCCTTCGCATCCCGCGGAGGGTCGGCCGGCCAGACCCGGAGCGCCTCGATCAGGGCGTCCTGCACGGCGTCCTCGGCCGTCGCGAAGTCGGCTCCGCGGCGGACGAGGACGGTGAGCACGCTCGGCGTGAGGCTCCTGAGCAGGGCCTCGTCCATCGGCGGGGTCACTCCGTGATGGTGGGGGGCTCGGTCAGGAAGGGGCGCACCTCGAGCCACTCGTGGATCGGCTCGCCGCCCGCCCCGGGGGCGGCCGACAGCTCCCCGGCCAGCGCGACGGCGCGCTCGTGGTCGTCGACGTCGATGATCATCCAGCCGGCGATGAGGTCCTTGGTCTCCGCGAACGGTCCGTCGGTGACCGGCGGGCGTCCCTCACCGTCGTAGCGGACCCACGCTCCGTCGGGGGCGAGTGCCTGGCCGTCGACGTACTCGCCGGTCTTCTCCAGCCGGGCCGCGAAGTCGTTCATGTACTGCACGTGCGCCGAGATCTCCTCGGGGCTCCACTGGTCCATCGGCACGTCGTTGACCGGGGCGGGGGCGCCGCGGTAGTGCTTCAGCAGCAGGTACTTGGCCATGACGGTTCTCCTCGGTGCTCGTGCGGCCCATTGTGGCCGCCTTCACCCCGGGGACGGAGCCGGACGCGGGTTCTCGACATCTCCGTCCGACTTTTTTCCGGGCCCTTTCCGAACGAGCCCCGGCGCACCCGGTGCCGCCGTCAGGCCGCGCCGGGCCACTCCTCGGCGGTGAGCGCGAAGCGCTCGTGGTCGCGCCAGGCTCCGTCGAGGAAGAGCATGCGCGGCGAGAAGCCCTCGTGCCGGAAGCCGAGCCGTTTCGCCATGGCGAGCGAGCGTTCGTTCTCCGGCTGGACGTTGATCTCCAGGCGGTGCAGTCCCAGGCCGTCCGGTCCTTCGGCGAAGCAGCGGTCGACGATCAGCCGCATGCCCTCGGTCATCCGTCCGGTGCCGGCGTAGGGCACGTAGCTGTCGTAGCCGAGCGAGCCGTTGCGGAAGCGCGCGCGGACGATGTTGGCCACGTTCACCCGTCCCACCAGTCCGTCGTCCTCGCGGTCGAAGATCAGGTAGGACCGCAGCACCGGGCCCTGGCGGCGCACCAGGTCGGGCAGGCCGTCCGGTTCGACCGGGTTCCAAGGACGCAGATGGTCGGCCGACCGGACGACGGCCTCGCTGTAGACCCGCTCGTCCTCGGGACGCGGGGGACGGATGTAGACGCGCATGGGTCACATCATCCCCCGCCCCCGTCTCACTTCGGCGGGAGCATGTCCTTGAACTCCTGCGGCAGCTCGAAGTCGCCGGCGTCCTGACCCGCACCGGGCATACCGAACGCGCCACCGGCGGCACGCCGTTCGGCCGCGGCCTGCTCCTCCTGCCGGCGCTTCATCGGGTTGCCGGACTGGCGCTTGCCCTTGGCCTTCTTCTGCTGCTTGCCCTTCTTCCGCCCGCCGCCCACACCGGGCATACCCGGAACGCCGGGCATACCGGGCATGCCGCCGCCCTGCGCCATCTTCGACATCATCTTGCGGGCCTCGAAGAAGCGCTCCACCAGGTTCTTCACGGCGCTGACATCGACGCCGGAACCGCGGGCGATGCGCGCACGGCGGGAGCCGTTGATGAGCGTGGGCTCGGCCCGCTCACCGGGGGTCATCGACTTGATGATGGCGGCGGTGCGGTCGACGTCCCGCTCGTCGAGGTTGTTGATCTGCTCCTTCATCTGGCCCATGCCGGGCATCATGCCGAGCAGCTTGGAGATGGAGCCCATCTTGCGGACCTGCTCCATCTGGGCGAGGAAGTCGTCGAGCGTGAACTCCTTCGGCCCCTTCGCCAGCTTGGCGGCCATCTTCTCGGCCTCTTGCTGGCTGAAGGTCTGCTCGGCCTTCTCGATCAGCGTGAGCATGTCGCCCATGCCGAGGATGCGGGACGCCATGCGGTCCGGGTGGAACGCGTCGAAGTCGTCCAGCTTCTCGCCGTTCGAGGCGAACATGATCTGCTTGCCGGTGACCTGCGCGACGGACAGGGCGGCACCGCCCCGGGCGTCGCCGTCCAGCTTGGAGAGCACCACGCCGTCGAAGCCGACGCCGCTCTGGAAGGCCTCCGCGGTGGTGACGGCGTCCTGACCGATCATCGCGTCGACGACGAACAGGATCTCGTCCGGGCGTACGGCGTCGCGGATGTCCGCGGCCTGCCGCATCAGTTCCTCGTCGATGCCGAGACGGCCGGCGGTGTCGACGATGACCACGTCGTGCTGCTTGTCGCGGGCGTAGGACACCGAGTCCTCGGCGACCTTCACCGGGTCGCCGACGCCGTTGCCCGGCTCCGGGGCGAAGATCGCCACGCCGGCGCGCTCGGCGACGACCGAGAGCTGGTTGACCGCGTTGGGACGCTGGAGGTCGCAGGCCACCAGCAGCGGGGCGTGTCCCTGTGCGGTGAGCCAGCGGCCGAGCTTGCCGGCCAGGGTGGTCTTGCCCGCGCCCTGGAGACCCGCCAGCATGATCACGGTCGGCGGGTTCTTGGCGAACCGCATCCGGCGCGTCTCGCCGCCGAGGATGCCGACGAGCTCCTCGTTGACGATCTTGACGACCTGCTGGGCGGGGTTCAGCGCCTGGGAGACCTCGGCGCCGAGCGCGCGTTCCTTGACCTGCTTGATGAACGACCGGACGACCGGCAGCGCGACATCGGCCTCCAGCAGGGCGATGCGGATCTCGCGTGCCGTGGCGTCGATGTCCGCCTCGCTCAGGCGGCCCTTGCCTCGGAGGTTCTTGAAGGTCGCTGCGAGGCGATCGGAAAGAGTGTCGAACACGGCGGTCGCGGATCCTTCGCGTCGGATGTGGTGCGGGCGGTCGACCCCCAAGGGTATCCGCCCGCACCGGGTGCGGTCAGGTCCCCTCGGCCGGGGCCCGTTCGGCCAGCGCACGCTGCACGCCGCGGGCGACCTCGTCGGCCGCCGCCGGAGGCAGCGGCGCGCCCCGGACGTCGGTGACGTAGAAGGCGTCCACCGCGTTGGCCCCGAGCGTCCCGACGTGTGCGCTCCGGACCCGTACCCGGGCCTGCTCCAGTGCCCGGGCGATGCGGTACAGCAGGCCGGGGGCGTCCTGCGCACGCACCTCCAGCACGGTCGCGCGGCGGGATGCCTCCGGCGTGGCGACGGTGACGCGGGCCGGCGGAGCCGCCGCGCCGCGCCGGGGCGTGCGGTACGCCGCCTCGCGCTCGGCGAGGCGCGCCTCGACGCGGAGTCCGCCGTCCAGCACGCGGTGCAGGTCGGCCCGGAGCCGTTCGGCGTCCGGCAGCCGCCCGTACGCGGCGGCGACCCGCCACCCGAGGAGCAGCACGGCCGGGTCGCCGGGGCCGGCCGAGGTTCCCCCGTCCCCGGGATCTGCCCGGCCGGGATCTGCCGGGTCGGGGTCGGTACGGACCTCGGCGGTGCGCACCGTGAGGCGGTGGAGGGCGAGCAGGCCGGCGACGGCGGGGAGGCCGCCCGGCCGGTCGGGCAGCGCGACGAGCAGGTGCGCGCCGTGCGGTGCGGTGGCCGCCTCGGCGTCCTGAGGTCCGGTGTCCCGTTCCGGGAAGAGTTCCAGCACCGGCGCGCCCGTGCGCCGGGCCCGTTCGACCAGGCGTGTGGTGCGGGGGTCCTGGAGCCGGCCGGGAGCCGCCTCGGGCGCCTCCCCCGCGAGCACCGCGTCCACGCGCTTGACCAGGTCGGCGACGAGCGACGCGCGCCACGTCGACCATGCGGCGGGCCCGGTGGCGAGCGCGTCCGCCTCGGTGAGGGCGTGCAGCAGTTCCAGCGTGCCGCGACGTTCCACGGCGGCTGCCACCGCCTGCACGGTGGCGGGATCGCCCGGGTCGCGCCGGGTCGCGGTCTCGGCGAGCAGCAGATGGTGCCGGACCAGCGTGGCGAGGACTCTCGCGTCGTCGGGGCCGAAGCCCATCCGGGCGGCGGCGTCCCGCGCGATGGTCTCCCCCACGACGGAGTGGTCGCCCGGCCACCCCTTGCCCAGGTCGTGCAGCAGCGCGGCCACGAGCAGCAGGTCGGGGCGCTGCACCCGCCGGGTCAGCGCGGAGGCGCGTACGGCGGTCTCCACCAGGTGCCGGTCGACGGTCCAGCGGTGCACGGGGTTGCGCTGCGGACGGCAGCGCACCCGCTCCCAGTCCGGCAGCAGCACGTCCGTGAGCCCCACCGCGTCCAGCGCCTCCCACACCGGCACCGTCTGCGGCCCTGCACCGAGCAGGCTGACGAACTCCTCACGGGCACCCGGCGGCCAGGGCACGGGCAGGGGCGCCGCGCCGCGTGCGAGCCGGCGCACGGCGGACGGGTTGAGCGGCAGTCCCGCCTGGGCGGCGGCCGCGGCGGCGCGCAGCGGGAGAACGGGATCGCGGTCGGGGCGAGCGGTACGGGCCAGGGAGACCTCGCCGTCGAACGCGACCACGCCGTCGGCCAACGGTGTCCGCTCCGGCTGCGCGCCGTGCGGGGCGCGACGCCCGGCGAGCAGGCGCGGGCGCCCCGGGCGTGCTGCGCGGGCACGCAGGACGCGGGAGACGTCCCGCCAGGTGACGTCGGCGGCGTAGCCGATGGTGTGCGCCGCCTCGTACACGCGGCGCAGCAGCGCGTCGGCGTCCGGCAGGCCCAGTGCGGCGGCGACCGGGTCCTGTTCCTGGAGGGCGAGCCGGTCGGTGGTGCGGCCGGTGGCGAGATGGAGGGCGTCGCGCACGTCGAGCAGGGCGGTGCGGGCGTCGGCCAGGCCCTCGCGCGGAGCGTCGGCGAGCCAGGACGCGGCGACGGCGCGCAGCGCGACGGCGTCGCGCAGGCCGCCGTACGCCTCCTTGAGGTCGGGTTCGAGGAGGAAGCGGAGTTCACCGTGCCGGTGGGTGCGTTCGCGGACGAGTTCGCGGAGTTCGGGGAGGCGGCGGTGGGCGTCCGCACGCCACGCGGCGAGGGCGGCACCGCGTACGGAGGCGGTGAGCCGGGGGTCGCCGGCGATGTGGCGCAGGTCGAGGAGGCCGAGCTGCACCTTCAGGTCGCCGGCGGCGGCGTTCGCCGCCTCGGCGGGGGTGCGTACGGAGTGGTCCAGCGCGATGCCGTGGTCCCAGACGGGGTACCAGACGCGGTCGGCCAGGGAGGCCACGGCTGCCGCGCCGGCGCCCCCGCCCGCGCGCGGCTCGTGGAGGAGGACCAGGTCGAGGTCGCTGGCCGGGGAGAGTTCGGCGCGGCCGTAGCCGCCGGCGGCGGCGAGGGCGGTGCCGGCCGGGGGCTGCCCGGCGCCGTGGAAGAGGGTGACGAGCCACTCGTCGGTGGCCCTTGCGAGGGCCTCGCGGCGCGCCGGGCCCGCGCAGCCGGCGGGGTCGCCGTGGAGCGTGCGGTCCCGGAGCGTGGCGTACTCGGTCACGGTGGGCCTCCTTACTCCGTCCTCGGTCCGCCGGACGGGCGCGGTCGCCGTCCGTGGTGCTGCTTCCGCCGCCTCGGCTCCCGCGCCGTCCGGGCTCCTCCCCCGCCGGGCCGGGGCCCGCAGCGGGTGCCGGCCCCGAGGCCGGACGCGGTCGCCGCGCGCGGGTGGCGAGACGCCGGCGCGTTCCGGAGGCCCGGGGCGTCCGCCGCGCAGGGGCAGCGGCGGAGCGCCCGCCGAGCGTCAGAGCGCGTCGGGGCCGCGTTCGCCGGTGCGGACGCGTACCGCGGTGTCGACGGGGACGGACCACACCTTGCCGTCGCCGATCTTCCCGGTGTGCGCCGCCTTCACGATCACGTCGACGATCTGCTCGGCGTCGTCGTCCTCGACGAGCACCTCCACCCGCACCTTCGGCACGAGGTCGACGGTGTACTCGGCGCCGCGATAGACCTCGGTGTGGCCCCGCTGGCGCCCGTACCCGCTGG
The DNA here is from genome assembly GCF_031845485.1 of Streptomyces hazeniae. Lineage (NCBI taxonomy): Bacteria > Bacillati > Actinomycetota > Actinomycetes > Kitasatosporales > Streptomycetaceae > Streptomyces > Streptomyces hazeniae. Next base: position 117,690 of record NZ_JAVREQ010000005.1, on the reverse strand, counting down.
CCTCGGTGACCGTCAGGCCGTGGACGCCGAACGCCTGGAGGGCCTCCTTCACCTCGTCGAGACGGTGCGGCTTGATGACTGCGGTGATGAGCTTCACGCGTCCACCTTCCTGGTCGTGTTCTTCCCGGCCTGCGGGGCCGCGGCCGGTTCGTCGTGGGCGGCGCCGCCGGGCGTCGCGGGCGACGCGGCACGGGCCACCGCCGTGGCGCCGACCGCACTGAAGTCGTACGCCGTCTCGGCGTGGTAGGCGTGGTCGACGCCGGTGGTCTCGTCGTCCTCCGTGGCGCGGAAGCCGATGGTGACCTGGACCAGCTTGGCGAGCAGCCAGGAGGCGACGAAGGAGAAGCCCAGCACGGAGAACGCCCCGATCGCCTGCTTCCCGAGCTGGGTGAGCCCGCCCACACCGTCGGTCGCGAGCACGCCGACGAGCAGCGTGCCGAGGAGGCCGCCGACCAGGTGGACGCCGACGACGTCGAGGGAGTCGTCGTAGCGCAGCTTGTACTTCAGGCTGACCGCGGCCGAGCAGACCGCGCCGGCGACGACGCCGATGAGGATCGCGCCCAGCGCGTTGACGTGAGCGCCGGCCGGGGTGATGGCGACGAGGCCGGCGACGGCGCCGGAGGCGGCGCCGAGGGTGGTGAGGGCGCCGTGCCGGATGCGCTCGTAGGCCAGCCAGCCGAGCATCGCGGCGCCGGTGGCCACCTGCGTGTTGAGCGCCATCGTGGCGGCCGTGCCGTCGGCGGCGAGCGCGGAGCCCGCGTTGAAGCCGAACCAGCCGAACCACAGCAGCGCCGCGCCGAGCATCACCAGCGGGAGGCTGTGCGGACGCATCGGGTCCTTGCGGAAGCCGATCCGGTTGCCGACGACCAGCACGGCGGCGAGCGCGCCGATTCCGGCATTGATGTGCACGGCGGTACCGCCGGCGAAGTCGATGACCTCGAGTTCGTACAGCCAGCCGCCCTCGGCCCACACCCAGTGCGCGACGGGGAAGTAGACCAGGGTGACCCAGAGGCCGATGAAGAGCGCCCAGCCGCTGAACTTCACGCGGTCGGCGAGCGCGCCGCTCATCAGCGCGGGCGTCAGGACGGCGAACATCAGCTGGAAGAGGGCGTAGGCGAAGACCGGGATGCCCTCGTCGCCTCCGGTGAGGGAGTCCACGGTGACGCCCTGGAGGCCGATGTGTTCCAGGCTGCCGATGACGCCGCCGTGGTCCGTGCCGAAGGCGAGGGAGTAGCCGTAGAGCACCCACAGCACGCTGACCACGCCCAGCGAGACGAAGGACATCATCAGCATGTTGAGTGCGCTCTTCACCCGGACCATGCCGCCGTAGAAGAAGGCCAGGCCAGGGGTCATCACCATGACCAGCGCTGCGCTGATCAGTACGAATGCGGTATCCGCGCCGTTCACTGTGGGCGTCTCCTTACACGGTTTGCGACCCGTGGGACACAGATCTGGGGACCGGTTCAGCCCAGAGTCCCGGGGTCGCGTTTCGGCCGTGGTGGCGCGTTGTTTCGCCGTGGTGACGAAGACGACCGCGGTGTTACGGGTGGGTGAACGCGTGCGTCCGGGCGCCCCCGTGGGAAGGAGGACCGGCCGCGACGCCACCCGGTGTGACCTGGCGGGGGAGCCGAGTCGGGCAGTCCGGGGTGGCGGTCGCGGCCGGTGTTCGGGGGCGGCGGCTCAACAGGCCGCCGCGGTCTCTCCTTCGGGCAGTTCGTCGGCGAGGCGCTCGGCGAGACGGACGACCTCCGGGACCTGCCCGAAATCGCGGGTGGCCGTCGCGGTGGTCTTGCGGAGCCGGTTGTTGACCCGTTCGGAGCGGACACGGCGGGCCACGGTCATCGCCTCTGTGGCACGGGTGGCGCAGCGCTCCGGCTCACGCTGGAGCAGATGGACGCTGGCCAGGCCGATGAGGTTCAGCGCGTAGCTGCGCTGGTGTCCCCCGCCCTCCTGGGCGGCCTCCCGGCCGAACAGTTCCACGGCTCGTTCCATCGCGGGCTCGGCGAGCGAGGCGTAGGTGGGGCTGCGGCCGGAGGAGTAGGCGAGATCGCGGTAGGAGTGCGCGACCTCGGCGTTCAGCTCCCCCTCGCAGAAGAACCGGATCCAGTCCGGCTCGCCGTCGGGGGCACCGCGGTCCTCGAAGGTCTCCTCGGCCATCCGCACGGCGCGCCGGCACTTTCCGGGCTGGCCCATGTTGGCGTACGCCCGGGCCTCCATGGCGTGGAGCATCGCCTGGGTGCGCGCGGTGGCGCCGTCCCTGCTGCCGTACTGGGCCAGGTGGACGAGCTCCAGGGCGTCGTCGGCGCGGCCGAGGTGGATCATCTGCCGGGCCATGCTGGAGAGGATGAACGAGCCGAGCGGCCGGTCACCCGACTCCTTCGCGGCGTGCAGCGCGAGCACGAAGTACTTCTGCGCGGTCGGCTGCATCCCGATGTCGTACGTCATCCAGCCGGCCAGCTCGGCCAGTTCGGCCGTCACCCGGAACAGCCGGACGGTGGTCTCGTGGTCGCGGCGGGCGAGCTGCTCGTGGAGCAGGTCGGTGACCTCGTGCAGCTGGCCGACGACGGCCTTCCGGCGCAGCCCGCCCCCGCACTGCGCGTCCCAGCGGCGGAACATCACGGTGGTCTGCTCCAGCAGCTCCAGTTCCGGGCCGGAGAGCCTGCTGCGGCGTTCTCCCGGGCCGCCGCCCTCGCGCGCCGCGTCGCCCGCAGCCTGTCCGCGGGACTGCGCGGGCACGGGCAGCGGGTACACACCCGCCTCTCCGCGAGCGCCCGGTGCGGCGGGGCCACCGCCCGGCGACGGCACCAGCCAGCGCTGCATGGGCTCGACCAGCGCCGGTCCTGCGGCCATCGCCAGCGACGGGCCGAGGAACCCGCGCCGGCCCAGCATGAGGTCGCTGCGCGAGAATTCGTTGATCAGCGACACCGTCTGGGGGCCCGCCCAGGGCAGGTCGATACCCGAGGCGGTGGGCGCCTGCCGCGCGCACCGCAGCCCCAGCTCCTCGACGGCGACGACGCAGCCGAAGCGCTCGGAGAACAGCTCGGAGAGGAGCCGCGGGATCGGCTCGCGGGGCTGTTCGCCGTCGAGCCAGCGCCGTACCCGCGAGGTGTCCGTGCTGATGTGGTGGGCGCCGATCTGGCGAGCCCTGCGGTTCACCTGGCGCGCCAGCTCGCCCTTCGACCAGCCGCTGCGCACGAACCACGAGCCGAGCAGCTCGTTCGGGCGCTTCTGCGCGCTACTGCCACCGCCACCGTCGCCGGTCACGTGTCACGCCCCCATCCGGCCCGGCCGCCGTACCCGGAGCCCACGTGCCTCCGGCATAGGCGTTCGCCGAGCGATTTTCGTCGCTGTGAGCACCGAAAGTAATCCTACGATCACTGTCTCCGCGAGGGCGAGAGCGAAATCGCCACCATTCGCCACCCCTTCGAATGAACCTTTCGCCAGGCACACGCGCTTCACTTGACGCGGGGACGGGGTCGCGAGGCCGCACCCTGGCACACTCCTCCGTCACCCTCCGCTGCGCGGACGTCACCAGCGGTCGTAACCATCGGCACTCGGGACCCGTTGGAGGGAGCATGGGCTTCACGATCGGCGCCATCGGCAGCGGCATCCGGGAGATGCGGGATCTCCGCGAGACCCGACCCGGCGGACGGCGGCGCGGGCGCGCGCCGGAGGGCACCACCGTGGCGGAGTACACCGGGCTGTGGGGCTGGGCGGTGGTACCGGGCGCGCGCGCCGGGCGCGGCGGCCGGGTGGCTCCGGCCGGGGGGCGTACCGCGTGCTCGTGCGGTTCCGCCCGCTGCCCGGCACCGGGCGCGCACCCGCTGCCGGGGGCCGACGAGGTGCCGGCGGGCGCCACGCTGGACGAGGCGACGCGGGCGTGGGCACGGACGCCGGGTGCGGCGATGCTGCTGCCCGCCGGGCGGACGTTCGACGTGCTGGAGGTCTCCGAGGAGGCCGGGCGGCGGGCGCTGGTGCGGCTGGAACGGATGGGGCTGCCGACCGGGCCGGTGGCGATCGCCCCGCACGGGCGCGCGTGGTTCCTGGTGGCACCGGGGGCTGCGGAGGACCTGCCGGAGCTGCTGTACCGGATGGGCTGGGACGACACCACCGGGCTCGACCTGCGATGCCTCGGCAAGGGCGACCACATCACCGCACCCCCGTCCGACCACGGCGGTCGGGGGCCGGTGCGGTGGCTGCGGGCACCCGGGCTGGAGCAGGCGGCGTACCCGCCGGAGGCCCGGCTGCTGCTGGGCACGCTCGCCTACGTCAGCCACCGGGCGCTGTCGCTGCACGGGGCGCCCGGACGACTGGGCTGAGCCCCTCCGCGCCGCGACCGGCCGGCCGTGCGGCTGAGACCGGCGCCTCGTCAAGCCGACCGAGGGGCACGGGCTGAGGCGGCCGGCTTCCCCCCGGTGCCGGGGCCGGCCACCTCTGGGCGGCGGCCCCGGGTGCACCGGCGAGGAGCGTGGGCCGGGGCGGGCCGGGCGCCGGCCCGCCCCGGAGGGGTCAGTCGCCGATGAGGGCGTCCACGAAGGCTTCGGGTTCGAAGGGGGCGAGGTCGTCCGCGCCCTCGCCGAGGCCGACGAGCTTGACCGGGACGCCCAGCTCGCGCTGGACCGCGACCACGATGCCGCCCTTCGCGGTGCCGTCGAGCTTGGTGAGCACGATGCCGGTGATGTCCACGACCTCGGCGAAGACCCGGGCCTGGACCAGTCCGTTCTGGCCGGTGGTGGCGTCGAGCACGAGCAGCACCTCGTCAACCGGGCCCTGCTTCTCCACGACCCGCTTGACCTTGCCCAGTTCGTCCATCAGGCCGGTCTTGGTGTGCAGGCGGCCGGCGGTGTCGATGAGGACCACGTCGGCACCCTCGTCGGTGCCCTCCTTGACGGCGTCGAACGCGACGGATGCCGGGTCGCCGCCCTCGGGGCCGCGCACGGTGCGGGCGCCGACACGCTCGCCCCAGGTCTGGAGCTGGTCTGCCGCGGCGGCGCGGAAGGTGTCGGCGGCACCGAGCACCACGGACTTGCCGTCGGCGACGAGCACCCGGCCGAGCTTGCCGGTGGTGGTGGTCTTGCCGGTGCCGTTGACGCCGACGACCAGGACGACGCCGGGCCGGTCGACCGCGCCGCGCGTCTCCGTGTGGACGGTGCGGTCCTCGTCGGGGCCGACCAGGGTGAGGAGTTCGTCCCGCAACAGGCCACGCAGTTCCTCGGGGGTGCGGGTGCCGAGGACCTTGACCCGTTCGCGCAGCCTTTCGACGAGTTCCTGGGTGGGGGCGACGCCGACGTCGGCGGCGAGGAGGGTGTCCTCGACCTCCTCCCAGGTGTCCTCGTCGAGGTGTTCGCGGGAGAGCAGCGTCAGGAGGCCCTTGCCCAGGGCGTTCTGCGAGCGGGAGAGGCGGGTGCGCAGCCGCACCAGCCGGCCGGCGGTGGGCTCGGGGGTCTCGATCTCCGGTGCGACGGGGGCGGGCGCCGCCTCGGGCTCGGCGACGGCGCCGGGGGTCTCCGCTTCCGGGAGCCCGACCTCCTCGATCGTTCTGCGCGGCTCCTCGAGCCGGGTCTCGGCGTCCTCGCCGAGGTGCGGTTCCGCGGGGGGCGCGGTGGTGGTCCTGGTGTCCCGGGATCCGGCGGCCTTCTTCTTCCGGCCGCTGACCACGAGCCCGGCGATCGCGGCGAGCGCGAGCACGGCGATCACCGCGGCGAGGATGACGATTTCCATCGGTGCCTTTCGAACGGGCGAGGACCGGCGGTGCCGGTTTCCGGTTGTCGGGACGGGGCCTGTGGCGGGGCCCTTCGGCGCCGCCCAGTATCCCAGAAGGGTCCGGACCGGGGGGTGAGCCCGCCTCCGCCTGTGGAGAACCTGCGGCCCCGGCTCACGGGGAGCCGGGGCCGCAGTGGTGCCGAGGAGCGGGCAGCGGGGTTCAGCCCATCTCCTCCAACGCCTTGCCCTTCGTCTCCGGCACCCACTTGAGCAGGAACGGGACGGAGAGCACGGCGAAGACGGTGTAGAGGACGTACGCGCCCGAGAGGTTCCAGTCGGAGAGGCTCGGGAAGCTGACGGTGATCAGCCAGTTGGCCACCCACTGGGCCGAGGCGGCGACGCCGAGGGCGGCGGCGCGGATGCGGCTGGGGAACATCTCGCCGAGGAGCACCCAGACGACGACGCCCCAGGAGAGCGCGAAGAACAGCACGAAGCTGTGCGCGGCGACCAACGCGACGGTCCCCTGCAGGTCGGGGAGGGTGATGTCCTCCCCGGTGCCGGACTTGGACGAGAACGCCCAGGCGGCGAGGCCGAGCGAGACGGCCATGCCGACGGAGCCGACGAGTGCGAGCGGCTTGCGTCCGACCCGGTCGACGAGCAGCACCGCGATGACGGTGCCGACGATGTTGATGATGGAGGTGGTGAAGCTGTAGAAGAACGAGCCCGCCGGGTCGATGCCGACCGACTGCCACAGCGAGGCGCTGTAGTAGAAGATCACGTTGATGCCGACGAGTTGCTGGAAGACGGACAGGCCGATGCCGATCCACACGATGGGCAGCAGGCCGAAGCGTCCGCCGAAGAGGTCGCGCAGGGTGGGCTTGTGCTCGCTGCGCATCGACTCCTGGATCTGCGCGACGCGGGCGTCCAGGTCGACGTCGGCGCCCTCGACGCGGGCGAGGACGCCGCGGGCCTCGGCCGAACGGCCGGCCGCGATGAGGTAGCGGGGCGACTCGGGGATGACGAAGGTCAGCAGGCCGTAGAGGACGGCGGGGAGGACCATGACGCCGAGCATCCACTGCCAGGCCTCCAGGCCGGCGAGGACGCCCCGCTGGTCGCCGTCGGCGAGGTTGAGGATGCCGAAGTTGACCAGCTGGGAGACGGCGATGCCGATGACGATGGCCGCCTGCTGGAAGGACGCCAGCCGGCCGCGGTAGGCGGGCGGGGCGACTTCGGCGATGTAGGCGGGTGCGACGACGGAGGCCATGCCGATGGCCACGCCGCCCAGGACGCGCCAGAGCGCGAGGTCCCACAGGGCGAAGGGCAGCGCGGAGCCGACGGCGCTCACCGTGAAGAGCACGGCGGCGATCTGCATCACGCGGATACGGCCCACCCGGTCGGCGAGCCGCCCGGCGGTGGCGGCGCCGACGGCGCAGCCGATCAGAGCGGCGGCGATCACCTGCGCCAGCACCTCGGCGCCGACGGCATAACGGTCCTGCACGGCGACCACGGCTCCGTTGATCACGGAGCTGTCGTAGCCGAACAGGAACCCGCCCATGGCCGCGGCGGCGGCGATGAAGACGACATGGCTGAGGTGCTGTGGCCGGGCGCCCTGCGCATCCGACTGCACCTGGGTGGCGCTGGTCACGGTGTTCTCCATATGAACGTAAGAACGGCTCCGCAGACACTATGCGTTCAACAACCGAAGTCAAGAGTGCGAAACGTCACGCCAGACGCCCAGGAGACCTCACAGGGCGCCTTCACCATGTGAAGAATGCGGGAAGAACGAAACGGGGCGCGAGGAGGTCAGCCGGAGTCAGCCGAGGCGCTGGCTGATCACCTTGGAGACGCCGTCGCCCTGCATCGACACGCCGTACAGCGCGTCCGCGACCTCCATCGTCCGCTTCTGGTGCGTGATGACGATGAGCTGGGAGCTGTCCTTCAGCTCCTTCATGATCCGGATCAGCCGCTGGAGGTTGGTGTCGTCCAGCGCCGCCTCCACCTCGTCCATCACGTAGAACGGGCTGGGCCGCGCCTTGAAGATGGAGACCAGGAGTGCGACGGCGGTCAGCGAACGCTCACCGCCGGAGAGCAGCGACAGCCGCTTGACCTTCTTTCCTGGCGGGCGGGCCTCCACGTCGACGCCGGTGGCCAGCATGTCGTCCGGGTCGGTCAGCACCAGGCGGCCCTCGCCACCGGGGAAGAGCCGGGAGAACACGCCTTCGAACTCTCGCGCGGTGTCGTGGTAGGCCTCGGTGAAGACCTTCTCGACCCGCTCGTCGACCTCCTTCACCACCTGGAGCAGATCGGCACGGGTCTTTCGCAGGTCCTCCAGCTGCTCGCTGAGGAACTGGTGCCGCTCCTCCAGCGCCGCGAACTCCTCCAGCGCCAGTGGGTTGATCCTGCCCAGCTTGGTGTACGCCCGCTCCGCCGCGCGCAGCCGCTTCTCCTGGTCCGCGCGGACGAACGGCACCGGCTGGTTGCGGGGGTGCTCGGGGTCCTCCGGCAGTTCCTCGCCCTCGGCCGGCGGGGAGGGCGGCACGAGCTGGTCGGGACCGTAGTCGGCGGCCAGCCCGGCCGGCTCCACACCGAGTTCCTCCAGCGCCCGGGTCTCCAACTGCTCGATACGCAGGCGCTTCTCCGCGCCGAGCACTTCGCCGCGGTGCACCGAGTCGGTGAGCTTGTCGTGCTCGTCCTTCAGCTCGCGCCCCTCGTTCCGTTCGGCCGCCAGCGCCTGTTCGCGTGCGGCCTTGGCACGTTCGGCGTGCTGCCGTTCCTCGTCGGCCCTCCGGAGCGAGACCTCGACGTACGCGAGGAGCTGCCGGGCACCCGACGCGACGGCCGTCGCCACCTCGGCCTCCCGGCGCATCCGGGCGCGGCGCGCCTCGGCGCGCGCCCGCGCCTCCCGCTCGGCGCGCGCCGCGCGGGTCAGCGAGTCGGCCCGTCCCGCCAGGCCCTTCACACGTTCCTCGTGGGTGCGCACCTGGAGGCGCGCCTCCATCTCGGTCTGCCGCGCGTTCGCTCCGTCGGCGGCCAGGCGGTCGCGGAAGGACGTGTCCGGCTCGTCGTCCTCCTCCTGCGCCTCCTCGGCCACGGCGAGGCGCTCGGCCAGGACCTCGGCCTCCTCGGTGGCCCGCTGCAACGCCTCCTCGGCGCGGGTCACGGCGGCGGCGGTGCGTTCCGCCTCGCCGGCCGCGGCCCGGGCCTGCCCCCCGAGAGTGCCGAGGCGCCCGGCGACCTTGGACTTCTCCCGGTCGGCGGCGCTGCGGCGACCGCCCAGTTCCTCGACCTCGCCGGCGCGGGCGCGGCGCGCCGCGGCGGCGTGCTCCTTCGCTCGTGCGGTCTCCTCACAGCGGAGGGCCAGTTCGTCCCGCTCGGCGGCGGCCTCGTCCACGGCAGCCTGCGCCTCGAGGAGGCTGGGTGCTCCGGCCGAGCCGCCGTGGGCGAAGTGGCTGCCGAGGGTGTCGCCCTCGGCGGTCACGGCGACCAGCTCGGGGTGGGTGGCGACGAGCAGTTCCGCGTCCTCCAGCGTGCCGACCACGACCACGTCGCGCAGCAGCCGCCGTACGGCGGGCATCAGGTCCGCCGGTCCCTGCACCAGAGCGCCCGCGGCGGGCCACGGGGACGGCGGCTGCACCGTGGGCGCACCGCCGGGGTGCGGCGCCGGAGGTCCTGACGGCACGGGCGTCCCGCCGGGCGTCGGCTGCGGCGCTCCGACCGCGTCCCGCTCCCCGTCGCCGGGTCCCTCGCCGGAGGGCGGTCGGCCCGTTCGTACGGCGCCCTCCCCCGGAGGCCCGGCGGCGGATACCTCCGCCTCGGCGGCGGGGCGGGTCTCGCCGGCGGGGCGGGTCTCGCCGGCGGGGCGGGTCTCGGCGGGGAGTGCCGCGGGCGGGTCGCCGCCGTGGCGGCGGGCGGGCGGAACGGTGTCGGCGACGAGGGTGTCGCCGCTGTCCGCGGCGGAGGCGGGCGGAGCGGCGTCGGTGCGCTGGGCGGGAACGTCCACCGGGCCGGCGAGCAGCAGGGACGCGCGGCCCGCGTCGTGCTTGCGCAGCAGCCGCAGCGCGTCCGCGGCGGTGGCCGGGTCGGCGACCGCCAGCGCGTCGGCCGCCGCGCCGAGGGCGGCGGCGACCGGTACTTCGTGTCCGGGCCGGACGGTGAGGAGTTCCGCGGCCGGGCCGAGCAGGCCGGTGAGCCGGTCGGTGGCGGCGAGCAGGGCCTCGGAACCGTCCTTGCGGCGCAGCCCGAGGGCCAGCGCGTCGTGCCGGGCGGAGGTGGCGGCGTGTTCGCGCTCCGCGGCCACCGCCGCGTCGCGGGCGGCGCCGGCGGCGGTCTCGGCGTCGGCGAGACGGCGCTTGGCCTCCTCGTGCGCGGCGGCGAGTTCCTCGTCTCCGGCGTCCAGTCCGTCGACCTCCGCCTGGAGTGCCTCGTACTCCTCCCTCGCCTGGGCGGCGCGCGTCAGCGCGTCCTCGTGGGAGGCGGCGAGCCGGTCGATCTCGGCCTGCGCCGACGCGGCGCGGCTACGGGCCGCCCCTGCCTGCGCGTTGAGCCTGGCGAGTCCTTCGCGGCGGTCGGCGAGTGCGCGCGCGACGTCCTTGAGGCGCCGGTCCTCCTCGTGCAGCCGGCGTTCCAGCTCGGCGCGGTGCTCGACCGTGTCGTCCAGGGCGCGGGACGCCGCCTCCAACGCGGCCTCCAGTTCGGCCTCCTGCTCCCGTACGCGGTCGGCCTCGCGTTCCAGATCCTCCGGATCACGGCCGCGTCGCTCCTCCTCCGGCTGCGACGTGGCGCTCCTGACCCGTGCGTCCGCGAGGCTGACGGTGCCGCGTACGCGCTCGGCGAGCTGGGAGAGTTCCTGCCAGGTCTCCTGGGCGCGGCGCAGCCGGGGGGCGAGGGTGCGCACCTCCTGTTCGAGGTCGGACTCCCGCTTGAGCGCCGTCTTCAGCGCGGCCTCGACGGACTCGCGGCGCTCCTTCAGCGCGGCCTCGTCGGCGACTTCGGCCTTCAGCGCCTCACGGAGCGTCACCAGGTCGTCGGCGAGCAGGCGGAGGCGGGCGTCGCGCAGGTCGGCCTGGATGACCTGCGCGCGGCGGGCGACGGCGGCCTGGCGGCCGAGGGGCTTGAGCTGGCGGCGGAGTTCCTCGGTGAGGTCCTGTACGCGGGCGAGGTTGGCCTGCATCGCGTCGAGCTTCCGCAGCGCCTTCTCCTTGCGCTTGCGGTGCTTGAGGACGCCGGCCGCCTCCTCGATGAACGCCCGGCGGCCGGTGGGGTCGGCGTGCAGCACGCCGTCGAGCTGGCCCTGGCCCACGATGACGTGCATCTCCCGGCCGATGCCGGAGTCGGAGAGCAGCTCCTGGATGTCGAGCAGCCGACAGGTGTCGCCGTTGATCTGGTACTCGCTGCCGCCGTTGCGGAACATGATCCGCGTGAGGGTGACTTCGGCGTACTCGATGGGCAGGGCGCCGTCGGCGTTGTCGATGGTGAGCGAGACCTCGGCGCGGCCGAGCGGCGGACGCCCGGTGGTGCCGGCGAAGATGACGTCCTCCATCTTGCCGCCGCGCAGCGACTTGGCTCCCTGTTCGCCCATCACCCAGGAGAGGGCGTCGACGACGTTGGACTTGCCGGAGCCGTTCGGGCCGACCACGCAGGTGATGCCGGGCTCGAAGCGCAGCGTGGTGGCGGAGGCGAAGGACTTGAATCCTCGCAGGGTGAGGCTCTTCAGGTGCACGCCGTCGGACTCTACCGTTCAGGTCCGCCCGGAGGCCGTCTCCCGCCCCGGCACGCCTCGCCGGATGCTCTTGGTTTCGGCCCGTCGGGCCGGGGGCACATCACTCGGTAAGCGGGCCGGGAACGGACGGTAGCCGGGAGACGGAGGGGGTCACCGCAGGGCGAGGCGAAGGAGGAACGACGAAGGGACGCCGGAGCGCCCCTTGAGTTCCCTGAGCGGTGCCGTACGCCGGGAGTTGACCGGCGTGCGCCCGACCGACCTGCCCTTGTGGGGGGTGTCAGGTGAGCGCGGGCTCCGCCGTGGACACGTCGATGCCTTCGAGCAGCGAGTCTTCGCGACGTGCGGCAGCGGACAGCGCGTCGTTCTCCGCCTGGATCCGTACGATCTCGGATTCCAGGTCCTGTACACGCTGCTGAAGCCGTCGCATCTCGGAGAGGACTCGGGGGTCGGAGCCGCCGACGTAACCGAGAAGCGCCTTTGCCATGATGGATGGTCCTCCACACTGAATGACCGACCGGAACGGGTGGTGGGTCGTGAGGGAATCGCACCCGCGGTGTCTGCTCTGTATTTGTCTCTTCAGGGCACACAAATCAGGTGCGCGGGGTGATTCCAGAGTCTCACCAAATGCGGGGACGGTCAACACGATCACGCTCCGCCACCCGGGGGGCCTCGTCTCGACGGCTCGGACTGTCGCGCTCATGAGCCGGAGGCGGCGCCCCGGGGAACTGCGGAGATCACCTTCCGCGGAAGCCTTGCATGCCTGGCCAGAAATGGCAACCAGTCCTTGACACGCTCGTCGATCATCGGATTTCGAAGCCTTCGTACCCTCCTCGGGGAGCTCCCCAGATCTCGGTGACGCCGTCCACGCGTCCCGGCGTGTCGCCGGCGCGGAGCCAGTCGAGCAGCTCTTCGCACAGCGCGGGTGACCCCTCCGCCACGACGTGAACCCTTCCGTCTCCGAGGTTGACGGCGAACCCCTCGAGCGCACCGATGCGCAGCGCCGCCTCCCGGGTGAACCAGCGGAAGCCCACTCGCTGGACCCGTCCGCGCACCCACACCGTCATGCGCACCGACTCGGCCCCGGGCGCGGCCGTTCGCGACGTGTCCTCCGTCACCTGTCGTCCCTCGTCTCCGGTCGCCACCTGCACGTCCGGAAAGGTATCCGGCGATTGGTCCGGTAGTTCCAGCGGGGCGGGGGTGAATGCCGTAGTCTCCCGGGGCAATGGAGTCACCCGTACGGGTGAGTGCCACCCCTGTAGCCGAGTCATGCGAGGACGGCAGAGATGGGCCGCCACAGACGTGCCACCCCCACCAGCGCCGCCCCTCAGCGCTCCCGGACCCCAGCCGGCGACCCGGCCGCGGGAACCGTACGGACGCCGGCCCCGGCACCCCGCTACGGCCGGCACCGGGGGGCGCGCCGTCGCCCCGCCCCGGTGCGCTCCGGCCTGCTGGGCGCGTCGGCGGCGCTGGCCGTCGGCGCGGTAGGCGTCTCCTCGGGCCTCATACCGGGGCCCGACGGTGTGTTCACCGTCGGGGACACCGGGACGAGCGGACGGGTGCAGGCGGACGGCGCCTCCGTCACCCCCTACGGCGGCACCTCCGGTTCCCCCTCGGACCGCGCGTCGCGCGGCGCCGAGCGTGACGGGCTGCGGGACGGGGCCGCCTCGCCCTCCGACAAGGCGTCGAAGACGCCGGAGGAGCAGAAGAAGGAGGAGAAGTCCGCCGCGCCGACGAAGACGGCCGAGCCGTCGGACGCCCCGAGCCGGACCGGCTCGCCCGGCGGCAGCGCCTCCGACGGCGACGAGACCCGGAGCGCCCCCGCCCGGACCCGGTCCGCGGACCCGGGAACCGGCGGCTCCGGTGAGGGATCGGGCGGCGGCTCGTCGCAGGACACCTCCGCCGAGGCGCAGGTGCTCAGCCTGGTCAACGCGGAGCGCGCGAAGGTGGGTTGCTCGCCGGTGACGGCCGACTCGGAGCTGGCGGCGCTGGCCGAGGGCCACAGCCGCGACATGGCCGAGCGCGGCTACTTCTCGCACACGACGCCGGACGGCAGGAGCCCGTGGGACCGGGCCGACGCTGCGGGCGTCGACAACATGGGCGGCGAGAACATCGCCCGCGGCCAGTCCGACGCCCAGGCCGTCATGGACGCCTGGATGAACAGCGACGGCCACCGCGCGAACATACTGAACTGCGACTTCCGGACCCTGGGCGTGGGCGCGCACTTCGCGCAGGGCGGCCCCTGGTGGACGCAGGCGTTCGGCTACTGACGGCGGGCGGCGGGACCGGCCGTGCCGGTGCCGCCGCCGCTCGCACCGGCCGGACGGAGTGAGCGCGGCGCGTACGGCCGCTGGCAGCGCGGGCAGAAGTAGCTGGACCGGTTCATCCACTGCCTGCGGCGCATCGCCGTGCCGCAGCGCCGGCACGGCTCGCCCTCCCTGCCGTACGCGTCCAGCGAGCGGTCGAAGTAGCCCGATTCGCCGTTCACGTTGACGTACAGGCTGTCGAAGCTGGTGCCGCCGACGGCCAGCGCGGCGTGCATCACGTCCCGGACGTGGCCGAGGAGTTCGGCGGACCGGGGCCGGGTGAGCGTCGCGGTCGGCCGGTCGTAGTGCAGCCGGGCCCGCCACAGCGCCTCGTCGGCGTAGATGTTGCCGACCCCGCTGATCAGCGACTGGTCGAGCAGCGCGCGCTTGATCGTGGTGCGGCGCCGGCGGAGCGAGGCGGCGAACGCGCCCTCGTCGAACCGCGGGTCGAGCGGGTCGCGGGCGATGTGGGCGATGACGTCCGGCAGCCCGTCGGCGGCGCCCTGGGCCTCGGGATGGAGGGACAGGCCGCCGAAGGTGCGCTGGTCCACGAAGCGCAGTTCGGTACGCGCGTCGTCGGCGAACCGGAAGCGGATGCGCAGGTGCTTCTCCTCCGGGGCGTCCTCGGGCTGGATCAGCAGCTGCCCGCTCATCCCCAGGTGCGCGAGGATCGAGGTGCCCTCGCCTGCAAGGGGAATCCACAGGTACTTGCCGCGGCGGTGGGCGGTACCGAGGGTGTGACCGGTGAGGCGCGCGGCGAAGTCGGCCGCGCCGGCGGGGTGGCGCCGGACGGCACGGGGGTGGCGGACCTCGACGGACGCGACGGTGCGCGCGGCGGCCCACCGTTCCAGGCCGCGGCGCACGACTTCGACCTCGGGCAGCTCGGGCAACGGGCTCTCCTCCGGAGGGTGGAAGGCGCCTGCTCCGCTTCCGGCCCGGACGCCGGTCCCGGAAGCGCCGGGCGGGTCCGCGGGAAACAGGCCCGCCCGGCGCCACCGGGCATGTGCGGTCAGGAAGCCGGGGGCGGTTCGGGAGCCGGCGTTGCGGCGGAACCGTCCGCAGCCGACTGGGCCGCGGCGTGGATGGCGCGGTACGCCGCCTCCGCGGCCTGCTGCTCCGCTTCCTTCTTGCTGCGGCCGGTGCCGGTGCCGTACGCGACACCACCGACGCGGGCGGCAGCCGTGAAGGTCTTCTCGTGGTCGGGCCCGGTCTCGGTGACCGCGTACTCCGGGACGCCGAGCGCCTCGGCGGCGGTCAGTTCCTGGAGGCTGGTCTTCCAGTCCAGTCCGGCACCGAGTCCGGCCGACTTCTCGATCAGCGGGTCGAAGAGCCGGTGCACCAGCGTGGACGCCGCCTCCAGGCCCTGGTCGAGGTAGACGGCACCGATCACCGCTTCGAGGGTGTCGGCCAGGATGGACGCCTTGTCGCGTCCGCCCGTGCCCTCCTCGCCGCGTCCGAGCCGAACGAAGGAGCCGAGTTCGAGGCCGCGGGCGACGTCCGCGAGGGCGCGGGAGTTGACCACGGCGGCGCGCAGCTTCGCGAGCTGCCCTTCGGGCAGGTCGGGGTGCGTCCGGTAGAGGGTGTCGGTGACCACGAGGCCGAGGACGGAGTCGCCGAGGAACTCCAGTCGCTCGTTGGTGGGCAGCCCGCCGTTCTCGTACGCGTACGAGCGGTGTGTCAGCGCACGCACCAGAAGGGCGGACTCGAGTCGGTACCCGAGCCGCCCTTCCAGAAGCGTGAGGGACGAGGCCGCGTCCACCAGGTCCGCCGGGGCCGCCTCGGGCGGCGTCGTGGCGTCTGACATGGAGCGTGTCACCCGCCGATCAGACCTCGAGAACCTGACGCTTGTTGTAGGTGCCGCAGCTCGGGCACGCGATGTGCTGCTGCTTCGGCTCCTGGCAGCGCTCGCACTTCACCAGGGTCGGGACCGCAGCCTTCCACTGCGACCGGCGGTGGCGCGTGTTGCTGCGCGACATCTTCCGCTTCGGAACAGCCACGGCTACTTCTCCTGCTTCTCGTCGGCGCCCGGTGCGGCGCCGTTCTGATCGTCCTTCTCGCCGTCCCGGATGGTCTCGGCGAGTCCCTGCAGTGCCGCCCAACGGATGTCGACGGCGTCGTCGTGCCCGTGGTCCGGCTCGTCCGCGAGCCGCGCCCCGCAGTCGGGACACAGGCCCGGACAGTCGTCCTGGCACACCGGCTGCAGCGGCAGCGACAGCACCACCGCGTCCCGCAGCACGGGCTCGAGGTCGAAAAGATCGCCCTCGAGGAAGAGCGTGTCCTCCTCCTCGGCGTCGTCGCCGGTCTCCGCGCTTCCGCGGCTCCGGTCGTCGGCGTCGGGGTAGGAGAACATCTCCTGGAAGTCCGCCTCGGCCTCCTGCTCCAGCGGCTCCAGACACCTTACGCACTCCCCCCGCAGCGGCGCATGTGCGGTGCCTGTGACGAGCACCCCTTCCATGACCGACTCCAGGCGGAGATCGAGCTCCACGGCCGTACCCTCCGGCACCCCGAGGAACTCCACCCCCATGTCCGCGGGGGCGGGGACCGAGCGGGACAGGCGCTTCATCGCACCGGGCCGCCTGCCCAGCTCGCGTGTGTCGAACACGAGCGGGTCACGGTGGTCGAGCGGGGCGTTCAGAGCTTCCTGCCTTCTACGGGGTGGGCTGGTGCCGTCCGGGGCCGGTCACGGCCCGCGGTGCGGACGCCGTCCGGGCAGCCCGCAGCGCGGGCGCAGGTACGGCCGAAGAGACAGGATACGGCACGGGCCGCCCGGTACCCAATTCGGGACGGGCGGACGTCGTCTGCCGGGGTCAGCCGCGGCCGTCGCCGCCCGGGCCGTACGGGCCGGGGTCGTAGGACCGGCCGTAGTCCTGCGGATACCCCTGGTCGCCCTGGTACGTGCCGTCGCCCCGGTACGCCGGGTCCTGCTCCCGGCCGTACTGCGGCGGGTAGCCCGCGTCCTGCTGGTACTGGTCGGCGGCGTACTGCTGCTCGTAGCGGGCGACCTGGTCCAGGTCGATCATCCCGGTGTCGAAGAAGCTGGTCTCGTCCAGCGCCGCGGCAGGCTGTCCGCCGTACTGCTGCGCACCGTAGCCGGGCTGCTGCGCGCCGTAGTACGGGTCCTGCGGGTAGCCGGCGCCCTGCCCGGCGTCGTAGTAGGCGCCCTGGCCGTACGGGTCCTGCCCTGCCGCGGCCGGCTGCGCGTACGGGTCGGCCGGCTGCTGCGGGACGGCCCCGGGCGGGACCGTTCCCGGCGGCATCGCGTCCGGCACCTGCGGCGGCACGGCGGTCGCCGGGGACGCCTGCGCCGGCACGTCCGCCAGACCGGCGAGGTAGTCCGCGTCGCTGGTGTGCGGCGCCTGGTCCCCGCCCAGGTCCTGCGCGGCCAGGTGGGCGCCGAGTTCGTCGACCGGGCGGTGCCCGAGGAGCTTCTGCCGCCCGCGGCCGACCGCCTCCAGCGTCTTGGTCAGCACGGCCGCGACGGAACCGAGGCGGGCGTCCACGTACTCGTCGGCGCGGTGCCGCAGCTCCTCCGGGTCGGCGGTGCGCTCCGGTGCGTCGTCGTCGGCGTCCTCGTACCCGCCCTGCGCGCCGCCGAGCAGCTTGTCCCGGCCCCGCTCGACGGAGCCGATGGTCTTGCTCAGCACGACCTCGAAGTTGGCGAGCTTGCTGTCGACGTAGTCGTCGGCCTCCGCGCGGATCTCCTCCGCCTCGCTCCGGGCCTCGGCGAGGATGCGGTCGGACTCCTGCTGCGCCTGCCGGGCGATCTCGGTGCCGGCGACCAGCGAGCCGCGTTCGGCGCGGGCGCCCTCGATGATGCGCTGCGCCTCCTGCTGCGCCTCGGCGACCATCTGCTCCCGGCCGCCGAGCAGTTCCTGCGCCTGCGCGAGGGAGCCGGGCAGCGCCGCCCGCACCTCTTCGAGCATGGCGAGCAGTTCGGCCCGGTTCACCACGCAGGAAGCCGACATGGGCATCGACCGGGCACCGTCGACGGTGGCCACGATCTCGTCGAGTCTCTGCTGTACGTCCACGGGTGTGACTGTACGGCCCGGGAGCCCGCAGGGGCGACGCTACTTCCGGGAGAGCCGTTCGTTCAGCGCGGTCAGCACCTGCGGCGGCACCAGGTGCGAGACGTCCCCGCCCCAGGCGGCGACCTCCTTGACCAGGCTGGAGGAGAGGAACGAGTAGGTGGGGTTGGTCGGCACGAAGAGCGTCTCGACACCGGAGAGGCCGTTGTTCATCTGCGCCATCTGGAGTTCGTAGTCGAAGTCGCTGACGGCGCGCAGTCCCTTGACGATGGCCGGGATGTCGCGCTGCTTGCAGTAGTCGACCAGCAGGCCGTGGAAGGCCTCGACCTCCACGTTGCCGTAGTGGGCGGTGACCTGGCGGATGAGGTCGATGCGCTCGTCGACGGTGAAGACGCCCTGCTTCGACTTGTTGATCATCACCGTGACGTGCACCACGTCGTACAGCTTCGAGGCCCGGCCGATGATGTCGAGGTGCCCATTGGTGATCGGGTCGTACGACCCCGGACAGACGGCGCGGCGCACTGGCGTCTCCTCGCTCTCGGAACTCAGCATGACTGGGGAGTAACCTCCCGTGCGGCGGCGCGACCGTACCAGAGCGTGCCCTCGCCGTAGCGGCGGGACCGCAGCCCGGTGTACCCCTCCGGCCAGCCGAAAACGCCGCCCCGGGTGCTCCGTTCCACGGTGGCGAGAGCGTCCTCGGTCAGCCAGTCCCCGGTACGGAGTGTGAGGAGGATCTCGCGGAGGTCGTCGTCGGACACGGCGTAGGGCGGGTCGAGGAAGACCAGGCCGTACGGCACCTCCGGCCCGGGCCCGGCGAGGATCTGCTCGGCGCGGGCCGCACGCACCTGAGCGCCGCGCAGTCCGAGCGCCCGTACGTTCTCCCGGATGGTGCGCGCGGCGCGCGCGTCCGACTCGACCAGCAGGGCGTGGGACGCGCCACGCGAGAGCGCCTCCAGGCCGACCGCGCCCGAGCCTCCGTACAGGTCCAGCACGCGCAGGCCGCGCCAGGCGGCCGGACCGCCGAGCTGGGCCTCCCAGCTGGAGAACATGCCCTCCCTGGCCCGGTCGGACGTGGGGCGGGTGCCGGTACCCGGCGGCACCGCAAGCCGTCTGCCGCCGGCGACGCCGGCGATCACGCGGGTCATGGGCTCGGGTCCTCCGTGCGGTGCGGTGCGGTGCTGCCGGCCGCGCGGGCGCCGCGTGCGCGGCCCCGCGGGCACGGTCCACGATATGGCGTGGCCGCCCGGCGCCGCCGCCTCACCCCTTGTCCAGGTAGTCGGCCCGCTCCTTGTCCAGCAGGGCGTCCAGCGCGGTGCGCAGCTCCGGGTGGGCCGCCAGCTCCGGATCCCCGGCGACCAGGGCGGTGGCCTCCCGGCGGGCGTCGGCGATGACGTCCTCGTCGTCGATGACCGCGAGCATCCGCAGCGACGAGCGCACCCCGGACTGCGCCTGCCCCAGCACGTCGCCCTCGCGACGCTGTTCGAGGTCGATGCGGGAGAGCGCGAAGCCGTCGGTGGTGCTCGCGACCGCGTCCAGCCGGGTGCGGGCGGGCGAGGCCTCGTGGGCCTCGGTGACCAGCAGGCAGAGTCCGGCCGCCGCTCCGCGGCCGACCCGGCCGCGGAGCTGGTGGAGCTGGGAGACCCCGAAACGGTCGGCGTCCATGATCACCATCACGGTGGCGTTGGGGACGTTGACGCCGACCTCGATGACGGTGGTCGCCACCAGCACGTCCACCTCGCCGTCGGCGAAGGCGCGCATCACCCCGTCCTTGGCGTCCGGCTGCATGCGGCCGTGCAGCGCGGCGACGCGGAGCCCGGACAGCGGGCCGGAGCCGAGTTGTTCGACCAGGTCGAGGACGGCGAGCGGCGGCCGGCGTTCGCCGTCGGCGTCCGCAGCGGCGCCCCCGGAGGCGTCTGCGGAAGCGCCGTCCTCCGCGGCGTCGCTCCCGGTCTTCTCCCGTGCGCCGGCAGCCGGTTCGTCCTCGTCCCCGATCCGCGGGCACACCACGTACGCCTGGTGCCCGGCCTCGGCCTCCTCCCGTACGCGCTCCCACGTACGGGCGAGGAAGTGCGGCTTGTCGGCGGCGGGCACCAGGTGGCTGGCGATGGGCGAACGCCCCGCCGGCAACTGGTCCAGCACGGACGTCTCCAGGTCGCCGAAGACGGTCATGGCCACCGTGCGCGGGATCGGCGTCGCGGTCATCACCAGCAGGTGCGGTGGCTGCTTGCCCTTGGAACGCAGCGCGTCGCGCTGCTCCACCCCGAAGCGGTGCTGCTCGTCGACGACGACCAGGCCCAGGTCGTGGAACTGCACCTTGTCCTCGATCAGGGCGTGGGTGCCGATGACGATCCCGGCCTCTCCGGTGGCGAGTTCCAGCAGCGCGCGGCGGCGGGCCGCGGTGCCCATCGAGCCGGTGAGCAGCACCACCTTGGTGCCGTGCTCGGCGCCGCCGAGCATGCCGCCCTCGGCGAGTTCGCCCATCATCTCGGTGATCGAGCGGTGGTGCTGCTGGGCGAGGACCTCGGTCGGGGCGAGCAGGGCGGCCTGGCCTCCGGCGTCCACGGCGGTGAGCATCGCGCGCAGCGCGACCAGGGTCTTGCCGGAGCCGACCTCGCCCTGGAGGAGGCGGTGCATGGGGTGTTCGCCGGCGAGGTCGTCCAGGATCTCGCGGCTGACCTGCTGCTGCCCTTCGGTGAGGGTGAACGGCAGGCGGGCGTCGAAGGCGTGCAGCAGACCGTCCTGGGCCGGACGGCGCGGCACGGCGGGCAGGTGCGACTCGGCGAGCCGGCGCCGCGCGAGCACGGTCTGGAGGACGAACGCCTCGTCCCATTTCAGCCGCGCCCGTGCGTCGTGGAGATCGGCCCGCGTGTGCGGCCGGTGCACCTTGCGGAAGGCCTCGGGGAGCGGGATCAGCCGGCGCGCGTCGCGGAGCGGGGCGGGCAGCGGGTCGGTGAGGGCGGACCAGCCGGTGGCCTCCATGGAGGTCAGCACGGTGTCCACGGCCTGCTCGATCTTCCAGGACGAGAGCTGGGCGCACGCCGGGTAGAGCGGCAGCAGCGCGCTCGCGAACCGTTCGACGGTCTCACGGTCGTCGCCCTCGTCGTCGAGCAGCTTGAACTCCGGATGGGAGAGCTGGAGCTTCCTGTTGAAGACGCCCACCTTGCCGGCGAACATGCCGCGGCGACCGGGAAGCAGCTTCTGCTTGGCGGCGAACACCGCGCGGCCGAAGAAGACGAGCTGGAGGCGGCCGCTGCCGTCGGTGAGGTTGACCTCCAGGCGCTGGCCGCGGCCGCGGTTGAAGGAGTGCACGCGGGCGTCGGCGATGCGGGCCACGACGGTGACGTGCTCGTCGAGCGGCAGGTCGGCGAGCTTCGTGAGTTCGCCGCGCTCCGCGTACCGGCGCGGGTAGTGGTGCAGCAGGTCGCCGACCGTGTGCAGGTCGAGGTGGTCGGCCATCACCTTCGCGGTGTTGCCGCCGAGGGCCTTCTTCAGGGGTTCGTCGAGCGAGGGCACGTGCTCCATTGCACACCATGACGGTGACAGTGCGGCGTACGCCGCCGCCGGGAGCCTCCCGGTCACTCCACGCCGACGAGCAGCGGGCCGGCGCCGGCACGGCCCTCGTAGACCACCGTGTCCACGCCCAGGTGGCCGCGGCGCACCTGCGCCTCCAGGCGCGCGGCGAGCCCGTCCGGGGCGTGGGGGCCGACGACCAGGGTGACCATCTCGCCGCCCGCGGCGAGCATGCGTTCCAGCACGTCGGAGGCGGTGCCGGCGACGTCGTCGCCGATCACCGCGACGTCACCCTCGACCAGGCCCAGAACGTCCCCGGCCTGGCAGACGCCGGCCGTGGTCCACGCCTCGCGCGCGGCCACCGCCACCTCGCCGTAGCGGGTGGCGCCGGCCGCGGACGTCATGGCGACGACGTCCTCGTCGAACCGCGCGCCGGGGTCGTGCACGGCGAGGGCGGCGATGCCCTGGACGGCGGCGCGGGTGGGGACGACGGCGACGCGCACGCCGTGGGTGCGCGCGCGTTCGGCGGCGCGTACGGCGGTGGCGTGCAGCTCCGGGTCGTTGGGGAGCAGCACGATCTCCCGTGCTCCGCAGCCGCGTACGGCCGCGGTCAGGGTGTCCTCGTCGGCGCCGCCGCCGGCCGGTGCGCGGACGACGCAGGCGCCGGCCTCCTCGCACAGCCCGGCCAGGCCCTCGCCGCGGACGACGGCGACCACGGCGCGGGTCCGCTCCGGCGGCGGCTCCCCCGCGCAGTCCGGCGTCGCCCCGGCCGTGTGCCGGTCCGGAGCGGAGGCGAGGTGGGTGATGCGGACGCGGTGCGGCCGCCCGGCGGCGATCCCGGCCTCCACGGCGGCGCCCGCGTCGTCCACGTGCACGTGGACGTTCCACAGGCCCTCACCGCCGATGACGACGAGGGAGTCTCCGAGGCCGTCGAGGGCGCCGCGCAGGCGGTGCACGGCGTCCTCGTCGGCGTCCAGCAGGTACATCACCTCGAACGCCGGCGAGGGCTGCTCTTCTCCGTCTGCGCGCGGGGCGTGCCGGGGCTCCGGGGCCGGACGGGGAGGGTTGTCCGGTGCGGCGGGCGGCCGAGCCGGTTCCGGCGGGTCGGGCTCCTCGCCGGAGAGGGTCGCGGCGAGGGCGTCCAGGACGACGAGCAGGCCGCGCCCCCCGGCGTCGACGACTCCGGCGCGGGCCAGTACGGCGAGCTGGCCGGGAGTGGCGGCCAGGGCCGTCCGGGCGCCGTCACGGGCGGCTCGGGCGACGGCCGCGCCGTCGTTCCCCGGGGTGGCCGCGGCGGCGTCGGCGGCGGCGCGGGCCACCGAGAGCATGGTGCCCTCGACGGGATGGGCGACCGCCTCGTACGCGGCGTCGGCGGCCCGGCGCAGGCCGCGCCGGAGCAGGTCCGCGCCGGAGGGCTCCCCTCCGCCGTCGGGGTCGGCGTAGACCTCGGCCATGCCGCGCATCAACTGGGCCAGGATGGTGCCGGAGTTGCCGCAGGCGCCGAGCAGGGCACCGTGTGCGGCCGTCCGCATCGCCTCGGCGACGGTGCGGCACTCGGCCTCCGGCGCGCGCAGCGCCCGGTCCGCGGCGGCGAGGGTGAGGCAGAGGTTGCTCCCGGTGTCGCCGTCGGCGACGGGGAAGACGTTGATGGTGTCGATGTCCTCGCGGCCGCGCCGGAGCGCGTCCAGGGCGCGGGTGCACCAGTGCCGTACCGCTGCGGGATCGAGCGTGGACGGCACGGGGCGGCCTCCTTGGGAGGGGGTACGGGACGGGCGCCATGCTAGGACCTGTCCGGGGGCGTGGGGCGTGGGGCGTGCGCCGCCGCCTCGGGTGCACCGGCCCCTCGCCTGGACCGCTCTCTCCGCAGAGAGCGGAGCCGGTTTCCCTGTTCGCGCGGGACCGTTGTATGCTGCTCCGGTTGCCCGATGTGGTCGGGCGCGAAATCTTCCCGGGCCCCGCCGGTCAGGCTCCTGCACCAGCGACGCCGGGATTCACCGTAAGCGCATCTGAAGTCTTTGGAGTGACCCGTGGCTGCCAACTGCGACGTCTGCGGCAAGGGGCCGGGCTTCGGCAACAACATCTCCCACTCGCACCGCCGTACGCCGCGTCGCTGGACCCCGAACATCCAGCGCGTGCGTGCCGTGGTCGGCGGGACGCCGAAGCGCCTCAACGCCTGCACCTCGTGCATCAAGGCCGGCAAGGTCTCGCGCTGACGTCAGCGCGGCCACCTGCTGGTTGCTGCGAAGCCGGTCCGCCTCGGAGGCGGGCCGGCTTTCTCGTGTGCGCGGAACGTACGCGCCCGTGTGCGCGGAACGTACGCGCCCGTGTGCGCGGCACGTACAGGAGGCACGCGCGCCGGGCCCGGGGCGTCGCCTGCCGGAGCTCAGCGACGGGTGCGCCAACCGTGGTCGACGGGTCCGATGCCGCCGCCCAGTGCGAAGCCTGCGGCGATCGCCCCGGTGACGTAGTCCTTGGCGGCGGCGGCCGCGTCCGGCACCGTACGGCCCTTCGCCAGTTCCGCGGCCAGCGCGCTCGCCAGCGTGCAGCCGGTGCCGTGCGTGTGGCGGTTGTCGTGCCGGGGGGCACGCAGCCAGTGTTCCTCCGCGCCGTCGGTGAGCAGGTCGACGGCGTCCCCGCGAAGATGCCCGCCCTTGATCAGCGCCCAGCGCGGTCCGTGGGCGAGGACCGCCTCGGCGGCCTTCCGCAGGTCGTCCGCCTCCCGCACCCGCACACCGGTGAGCTGCGCCACTTCGTCCAGGTTGGGCGTGGCGACGGTCGCGGCCGGGAGCAGCGCGTCGCGCACGGCGTCCAGAGCGTCGGACGCGAGCAGCGCGTCGCCGTGTTTGGAGACCCCCACCGGGTCCACCACGACCGGGACGGCGACCTCGGCGAGCAGGTCGGCCACCGTCCGCACCAGTGTGGCGGAGGACAGCATGCCGGTCTTCACCGCCCGCACTCCGATGTCGTCCACGACGCTGCGGAACTGGGCGCGGACCGCCTCCTCGGGCAGGTCCCAGGCACCCTGCACGCCCAGCGAGTTCTGCGCGGTGACGGCGGTGAGCACGCTCATGCCGTGGGTGCCCAGTGCCAGCATGGTCTTCAGGTCCGCCTGGATGCCGGCGCCGCCCCCGGAGTCGGACCCGGCGACGGTCAGCACGCAGGGGGGCGCGGCCGCGGACGGTGGCGTGGTCATGGCTGCGAATGTACCCGGCCCGGCCACGGCGGCTCAGTCCTGGTCCGGGCCGAAGTGGTCCCAGCCGCCGGCCCGGTCCCACGGCGCGCCGTCGACGGTCACCTGCGGCGTGCCCGTGGGGGGAAGCACCTCGCCGATCACCCGCCAGCGCGCCGGGAGTTTGCGGTCGCGCGGGAAGGTGGCCACGATCGCGTGGTCCTCTCCCCCGGTGAGCACCCACTGCAGCGGGTCGACGCCGACCGCCTGGCCGATGTCCGACATCTGGAGCGGCACGTCCAGCTGCCGGGACCGCACGTCGATCCGCACGCGGCTCGCGACGGCTATGTGGCCCAGGTCCGCGATCAGCCCGTCGCTGACGTCGGTCATCGCGGTGGCGCCGAGCCCCGCGGCGGCCGGCCCCGCGTGGTACGGCGGCTCCGGACGGCGGTGGGCCTCGACGAACGCGCGCGGCGAACGGAAGCCGCGGGACAGTACGGCGTGCCCGGCCGCCGACCAGCCGAGCCAGCCCGTCACGGCGACCACGTCGCCGGCGCGGGCGCCGGAGCGGGTGACGGCCGCCTTGTCCCGGAGGTCGCCGAGCGCGGTGATGGCCACGGTGATGACGTCGCCGCGGGTCACGTCCCCGCCGACCACCGCGGCTGCGGCGACGCGGGCCTCGTCGCGGATGCCGTCCATCAGCTCCGTCGGCCAGTTCACCGGTAGTTCGGCCGGCACGACGAGGCCCAGCAGCAGCGCGGTGGGCACCGCGCCCATCGCCGCGACGTCCGCCAGGTTCTGAGCTGCGGCCTTGCGCCCCACGTCGTACGCTGTGGACCAGTCGCGGCGGAAGTGCCGCCCCTCGAGCAGGATGTCGGTGGTCGCCACCACACGCCGGTCGGGAGCCGCCACCACCGCCGCGTCGTCGCCGGGTCCCAGGTGCACGGACGGTGTGGTGTCCAGGCGGGACGTCAGCTCCCGGATGAGTCCGAACTCGCCGAGTTCGGCCACGGTGCTGGGGTGGTGGGGGTTTCCCCCCGGAGAACTCAGCATGCTTCTGCCCCTTCACGTTCCGCACGCGCTGCGCGCGCTCCACGGTCCTCGTCCGCCGGGCGGCCCGCACGCGCCGGCCGGCCCGCGCCGGCGCGCCCGTGGGTCTCCCGGCACCGGCGACGGCGCGGTACCGTAACCTCCCTCTTCCCCACCATGATCCCCGAAGCGACCGGCGGACCGGTCGCCGCAGCCGCCCTGGAGGTCCTGTGGTACAGGCGTACATCCTCATCCAGACCGAGGTCGGAAAGGCGTCGACCGTCGCCGAGGTCGTCGCCGGGATAGAGGGCGTGATCCAGGCGGAGGACGTGACCGGCCCGTACGACGTCATCGTGCGTGCGCAGGCCGACACGGTCGACGATCTCGGGCGCCTGGTGGTGGCGAAGGTGCAGCGCGTGGAGGGGATCACCCGCACCCTGACCTGCCCGGTCGTTCATCTCTAGCTCCCCCGTATGCTCGCCCGGTGAGTTCCGCATCGTCCACCTCGTACCGCGGTCGCGCAGCCCGCCGGTTCCTCCCTGTGTACGGGCGGCTGCTGCTCGCGTTCGCCCTGTGCGGGGCGGCGGCGGGCTGCTCCACGGACGACGCGGGTCCCGCCGTCCCGGCCCCGTCCGGCGAGGCCGCCGAGGCGTGCCGGGCGCTGCACGCGGCACTGCCGGAACGGGTCGCCGGGCTGGAGCGCGAGGAGGCCCGGGAGAGCTCCCCCTACACGGCCACGTGGGGCGACCCGGCGGTCGAGCTGCGGTGCGGAGTGCCGGAGCCCGAAGTGCTCAGGCCCGGGAGTGAACACTACAACCCCACCTCCGACGCGGCGGAGGTGAACGGCGTCTCCTGGCTCCTGGAGGAGCAGGACGAGGGATACCGCTTCACGACGACGGAGCGGGCGCCGCGTGTGGAGGTGACCGTTCCGGCCGCGTACGCACCGGAGATCGGCGCGCTGACCGACCTCGCGGACGCCGTGCGCTCCGCGGTCCCCCGCCGGGGCTCCTGACCTCCCGGGTCTCGACCCGGCCCGACGGGGCGCGGCAGCGACGCCCGGCGCGCGCCGGGCGTGCGGGCGCGCGCGGCGGTCAGCGCAGGCCGGTGGGGCGGCGGAGCGCGGCCTGGAGGAGACGGTCGACCAGCTCCGGGTAGCCGATGCCGGCCTCCTGCCACATCCGCGGGTACATGGAGATCGGCGTGAACCCCGGCATCGTGTTGATTTCGTTGATCACGAACTCGCCGTCCTCGCAGAGGAAGAAGTCGGCGCGGACCAGGCCCTCGCAGGAGACGGCCTCGAACGCGGCGACGGCCAGCTCGCGGACGCGTGCGGTCTGCTCCTCGGTGAGCGGCGCCGGGACGACGCCGGTCGCGGAGTCGATGTACTTGGCCTCGAAGTCGTAGAAGTCGTGCGCGGAGACCGGCGGGATCTCCGCCGGAACGCTGGCACGCGGACCGTCCTCGAACTCCAGCACTCCGCACTCGATCTCGCGGCCGCGCAGCAGCGACTCGACGATGATCTTCGGGTCGTGGCGGCGGGCCTCTTCGACCGCGTCGTCGAGACCGGCGAGGTCGTCGACCTTGCTGATGCCCATGGAGGAGCCGGCGCGCGCCGGCTTCACGAAGACCGGCCAGCCGTGCTCGCCCGCGAAGTCGACGATCTTCTTGCGCGCGGCGGCCGGGTCGGACTCCCACTCGCGGGGGCGGATCGCGACGTACGGGCCGACGGGGAGCCCGAAGGAGGTGAAGACCCGCTTCATGTACTCCTTGTCCATGCCGACCGCGGAGGCCAGCACGCCCGCGCCGACGTAGGGCACACCGGAGAGCTCCAGCAGTCCCTGAAGGGTGCCGTCCTCGCCGTACGGGCCGTGCAGGACGGGGAAGACGACGTCGACCTCGCCCAGCGCCTTGGGCACCTGGCCGGGCTCGGAGAGGACGACCTCACGGCTCCCCGCGTCCACCGGCAGTACGACGCCCGCATCGGACTCCGCGAGCTCGGTGACGGCGGGCAGCCGGCGGTCGGCGATGGCCATCCGCTCGGGGTCGTCGCTGGTGAGCGCCCACCGCCCGTCGGCGGTGACGCCGATGGGGAGCACCTCGTACTTCTCGCGGTCGATGGCGCGCAGGACCGCGCCCGCCGTGAGGACGGAGACGCCGTGCTCGGAGCTACGGCCGCCGAAGACGACGGCGACGCGGGGCTTGTCGCCGGCGGCCTTCGACACGCCGGCGCTGGGGCTGGTGCTGGGGGTCTCGCTGCTCATATCGCGTCGACTTTACCGTCTGGGAGGGCCCGTGGACCCTCACACACCCTCGGCCTTCGCGCTGCGCGACATGAGTTCCTTGAGTGCGACCAGCGGCGGCGTGCCCTTGTGCACGATGCTCACCACCGTCTCCGTGATCGGCATGTCGACGCCGTGCCGCCCGGCGAGATCCAGCACGGACTGGCAGGACTTGACGCCCTCCGCGGTCTGCCTCGTCGCGGCGACGGCCTCCTCCAGGGTCATGCCGCGGCCCAGGTTGGTGCCGAAGGTGTGGTTCCGGGAGAGCGGGGAGGAGCAGGTGGCGACGAGGTCGCCCATGCCCGCCAGGCCGGCGAACGTGTGCGCGTCGGCGCCCATGACGAGCCCGAGGCGGGTGGTCTCGGCGAGGCCGCGCGTGATGAGCGAGCCCTTCGCGTTGTCGCCCAGCCCCATGCCGTCGGCGATGCCCACGGCGAGGCCGATCACGTTCTTCACGGCGCCGCCGAGTTCGCAGCCGACGACGTCGGTGTTGGTGTAGGGCCGGAAGTACGGGGTGTGGCAGGCGGCCTGGAGCCTGCGGGCCACGGATTCGTCGCGGCAGGCGACGACGGAGGCCGCGGGCTGCCGGGCGGCGATCTCCTTGGCGAGGTTGGGGCCGCTGAGCACGGCCACCCGGTCCTCGCCGGCGCCGGTGATCTCGGCGATGACCTCGCTCATCCGCTTGGCGGTGCCGAGTTCGACGCCCTTCATCAGGGAGACGAGCACGGTCTCCGGATGCAGCAGGGGCGCCCAGCGGCCGAGGTTCTCGCGGAGGGTCTGGGAGGGCACGGCGAGGACGGTGAACTCGGCGTCGCGGGCGGCCTCGGCCGGGTCGGTGGTGGCGGTGACCGCGGTCGGCAGTTCGACGCCGGGCAGGTAGTCGGGGTTGGTGCGGGTGGTGTTCACGGCCTCGGCGAGGTCCGGGCGGCGGCCCCACAGGGTCACCTCGCAGCCCGCGTCGGCGAGCACCATGCCGAACGCGGTGCCCCAGGAACCGGTTCCGTAGACGGCGACGCGGCTCACGCGTTCCTCCCCTCCTCGGCGCGCGGGGCCCGAGGCGACGCGGCCTGCTGCGGCTGCGCCGCGGACGGCTCCGGGCCGGACCCTTCACCGGCGCACGCGGCGTCCTGCTGCGGACGGGGGCGTACGGAACGGGTGGCGCGTGCGGCGGCGGCCTTGCGGTGGTCGTAGCGTTCGGCCGGCGGCTTCTCGCCGCGGATGTCGGCGAGCTCCGCGGCGACGGCGTCCATCAGGGTGTCGGTGACGGCACGCAGGATCTCCGCCGTCGGTTCCCGGCCGTGGAACGCGGAGAGGTCGACGGGCGGACCGGCCTGCACGGTCAGGGTCTTGCGGGGGAAGAGCCGGAGCCGCTTCTTCCGGGCGTACGGCGGCATGACGTGGTTGGCGCCCCACTGGGCCACCGGGATCACCGGGGCCCGGGTCAGCAGAGCGACGCGGGCGGCACCGGTCTTGCCGGTCATCGGCCACAGGTCGGGGTCGCGGGTGAGCGTGCCCTCGGGGTAGAACGCGACGCATTCGCCCTCGTCGATGGCCTCCACGGCAGCCTTGAAGGCCCCCACCGCGTCCGCGGTCTCGCGGTAGACCGGAATCTGGCCGAGGCGGCGCATGAAGCCGCCCACGAAACCGCCCTTGAAGAGGGAGTTCTTGGCCAGGAAGCGCGGGACGCGCCCGGTGTTGTACTGGTAGTGCGCGTAGGAGAGAGGGTCGAGATAGGAGTTGTGATTGACCACGGCGATAAACCCGCCGTCGGCCGGAATGTGCTCCATTCCTCGCCAGTCCCGCTTGAACAGCACCAGTAGCGGCGGTTTCACCAAAACCGCGGCTAGGCGGTACCAGAAGCCGATTTTGCGGCGGGACACCGGGACACCATCTCCTCTTGGCCGATCGGGACAGCCGCCCAAGTGTGGTGCCGCCGTACGCACTCTGTCGAGCGGATAGCTGTCGTGCACACCGTAACCCCGCGGTCCTCGGGACGGGACGGGCCCGGGGGAGGTCACCGGCCCGGGAGGGCGGCGGGGGAGGCACCGGGGGCGCGGAGGAGAATGGGCGGGATGAACGGCGACGTGGTGGGGGCGGGCGGCATCGGCTGGCGTCTGGTGATGCCCTTGAAGCCGCTGGCCCGGGCCAAGAGCAGACTCGGCGCGACGGCCGGCGACGCGGTACGGCCCGGCCTCGCCCTGGCCTTCGCCCAGGACACCGTGAGCGCGGCGCTGGCCTGCCCGGAGGTACGCGGTGTGGTGGTCGTCACGGACGACCCGCGCGCGGCGGCGGAACTGGCCGCGCTGGGCGCGGACACGGTGCCGGACGCCCCGGGGCGCGGCCTCAACGCGGCGCTGGCCCACGGCGCGCAGGCGGTGCGGTCCGGTCCGGGGGGAGCGGAGATCCCGGTGGCCGCGCTGGGCGCCGACCTGCCCGCGCTGCGCCCCGAGGAGCTGGGCCGGGTACTGGCCGCGGCTGCGGCGCATCCGCGGGCGTTCGTTGCGGACGCCGCGGGCGTGGGGACGACGCTGCTCGCCGCGCGACCCGGCAGCCCGCTCGCACCGGCGTTCGGGGGCCCGTCCCGGAGGCGTCATCTGGCGTCGGGGGCCGTGGAACTGGACGCCGCGGCGCTGGACGGCCGGGAGGTGGCGAGCGTACGGCGGGACGTGGACACGGCGGAGGACCTGCGGGTGGCGCTGCGGCTCGGGGTGGGGCGGCACACCGCCGCGCGGACCGGGCCGGCGGCGCGTACGCTACCGGCCATGCAGGCCACCTCGTACACCTACGACCCCGGGACCAGGACCGGCAGCGTGCTGCTGGACGACGGCACGCCCCTGCCGTTCGACGCGGCGGCCTTCGACGCCGGGGGGCTGCGGCTGCTTCGGCCCGGCCAGCGGGTGCGCATCGAGGTCGAGGGCGAGGCCGACGCGCGCCGGATCGTCCTGGTGACGCTGCAGACCCTCTGAGAGCCGTCGGGCGGGCCCGGGTGCCGGGGAACGCCCGCGGGCCGGGCTCCCCCGAGGGAGCCCGGCCCGGCGCGGAGACGTTCCTGCTGCCCGGGTGCGCGGTCAGCGCCTGCGGGCGGTGGTCTTCTTCGCGGTCGTCTTGCGGGCCGAGGTCTTGCGGGCGGGGGCCTTCTTGGCGACGCTCCGCTTGGCCGGGGCCTTCTTGGCGGTGGCCTTCTTGCCGGTGGTCTTCTTCGCCGCCGACTTCTTGGCCGTGGACTTGGCGGCCGTCTTGCGCGCGGTGGTCTTGCGCGCGGTCGCCTTCTTCGCGGTGGTCTTCTTGGCCGGGGCCTTCTTCGCCGCGGCCTTCCGCGCGGTGGCCTTCTTGGCGGTGGCCTTCTTCGCCGCCGCCTTCTTGGTGGCGGCCTTCTTGGTGGAAGTGCCACCGGAGAGGCTGCCCTTCGGCGCCTTCTTCACGGCCACGTCGTTCTTGGGGAGCTTCTTGGCCCCGCTGACCAGGTCCTTGAATCCCTGGCCCGCCCGGAAACGGGGCACCGAGGTCTTCTTGACCCGGACCCGCTCACCGGTCTGCGGGTTGCGGGCGTATCGCGCCGGGCGGTCGACCTTCTCGAAGGAGCCGAACCCCGTCACCGAGACCCGGTCGCCCGCGACCACTGCGCGGACGATCGCGTCCAGGACGACATCGACCGCGTCCGCGGCCTGCTGGCGTCCACCGAGCTGATCCTGAATTGCTTCAACGAGCTGCGCCTTGTTCACGTCTTCCCCTTCAACCAGACGGTGCCGGAACTATCGGGTCCAAGCTTTTTCGCACGGTAGGCAGATATATACCGCAAATCAAACGCGAAACGGGCGAATCACCCTTGTGCCGCAATGAAGTCGACCGTCAGGAAGGCCCGTCGGAGCCCGCCGCACCGGTTTCACCGCGGCGTCGCCCGTCGCGTACTCCGCCTCGTTCGGCCGGGAACCGCCCCTCGTCGATGTCCGTCATGAGCCGTGCCAGACGCCGCTCGGCGTCCGCCGGATCGTGTTTGGAGGCCGCCGTGACGACGAGCAGCTTCCGCGTCAGCGCCACCCGTACGCCCTCCGGGACTTGCAGGGTGCGTACGCGTGTGTGCGCCTCCTTCAGGCGGGCGGCGAGTCGGTCGTAGAGCTCGAGTTGACCGTCGCTGTCCATGTTCCGATTGTGCCATCTGAGGTGAGTTGTCACCTTGCGGGGACCCAACACGACGACGCGCCCCCGCCCTGCAGGCGGGGGGCGCGTGGGCCGCGGGGCGTCCGTGGCGGCTGTTCCGCCCTCGCCGGAAGCCGTCAGGCGGCCTGGGTCCGGGGCTTGAAGGCCGGGCGGCGGCTCTCGTAGGCCGCGATGGCGGTCTCGTTCTGGAGGGTGAGGCTGATGTCGTCCAGCCCTTCCAGGAGCCGCCAGCGCGCGTTCTCGTCGAGCTCGAAGTCGGCGTCGACTCCCTCGGCCAGGACCTTGCGCCGCTGCAGGTCGACGGTCACCGGGGCCTGCGGGTCGCGCTCCGCCAGCTGCCACAGCCGCTCCACGGTCTCCTGCGGGAGCACCACCGTGAGCAGGCCGTTCTTGAGCGAGTTGCCGCGGAAGATGTCGGCGAAGCGGGAGGAGACGACGGCCTTGAACCCGTGGTTCTGGAGCGCCCAGACGGCATGCTCGCGGGAGGAGCCGGTGCCGAAGTCGGGACCCGCGACGAGCACGGTGCCGCCCGCGTACCGCGGCTGGTTGAGGACGAAGTCCGGGTCCTTGCGCCAGGCCTCGAACAGCCCGTCCTCGAAGCCGTCCCGGGTGACCTTCTTCAGCCAGTGGGCGGGGATGATCTGGTCGGTGTCCACGTTGCTGCGGCGCAGCGGTACGGCCCGGCCGGTGTGGGTGGTGAAGGCTTCCATGGCTCAGGCCTCCTGGAGTGCGGGGACGTCGGCGAGGTCGGCGGGCGAGGCGAGGCGGCCCAGCACCGCGGTGGCGGCGGCGACCTGCGGCGAGACCAGGTGGGTGCGTCCGCCCTTGCCCTGCCTGCCCTCGAAGTTGCGGTTGGAGGTGGACGCGGCCCGCTCCCCCGGTTCGAGCTGGTCGGGGTTCATGCCGAGGCACATCGAACAGCCGGCGTGCCGCCATTCGGCGCCGGCAGCGGTGAAGACCTTGTCCAGGCCCTCCGCCACGGCCTGGAGGGAGACCCGCACCGAGCCGGGCACCACCAGCATCGTGACGTCATCGGCGACCCGGTGCCCCTCCAGTACGGCGGCGGCGGCGCGCAGGTCCTCGATGCGGCCGTTGGTGCAGGAGCCCACGAAAACGGTGTCGACGGGGATCTCACGCAGCGGCTGCCCGGCGGACAGACCCATGTACTCCAGCGCCTTCTGGGCGGCGTACCGGTCGCTGTCGTCGGCGAACGACGCCGGGTCGGGCACGGACGCGGAGAGCGGGGCGCCCTGTCCCGGGTTGGTGCCCCAGGTGACGAAGGGTGCCAGCTGGGAGGCGTCCAGGACGACCTCGTGGTCGAAGGCCGCGTCGTCGTCGGTGCGCAGCGTCCGCCAGTACTCCACCGCGGCGTCCCAGTCGGCGCCCTGTGGGGCGTGGTCGCGGCCCTTCAGGTAGGCGAAGGTGGTCTCGTCCGGGGCGATCATGCCGGCGCGGGCGCCCGCCTCGATGGACATGTTGCAGATGGTCATCCGGGCTTCCATCGAGAGCTTCTCGATCGCCTCGCCCCGGTACTCGATGACGTAGCCCTGCCCGCCGCCGGTGCCGATGCGGGCGATGACGGCGAGGATCAGGTCCTTGGCGGTGACGTCCTCGGGCAGTTCGCCCCGCACCGTGACCGCCATCGTCCGGAACGGGGCCAGCGGCAGGGTCTGGGTGGCGAGCACGTGCTCGACCTGGCTGGTGCCGATGCCGAAGGCCAGCGCGCCGAACGCGCCGTGCGTGGCGGTGTGGCTGTCGCCGCACACCACGGTGGTGCCGGGCTGGGTCAGTCCCAGCTGCGGTCCCACCACGTGGACGATGCCCTGCTCGACGTCGCCCAGCGGGTGCAGCCGGACGCCGAAGTCCGCGCAGTTCTTGCGCAGGGTCTCCAGCTGGGTGCGGGAGACGGGGTCGGCGATGGGCTTGTCGATGTCCAGCGTGGGGGTGTTGTGGTCCTCGGTGGCGAGGGTGAGGTCGGTTCGGCGCACGGGGCGGCCGGCCTTGCGCAGCCCGTCGAAGGCCTGCGGGCTGGTCACCTCGTGGAGGAGGTGGAGATCGATGAAGAGGAGGTCGGGTTCGCCCTCCGCACGCCGGACGACATGGTCGTCCCAGACCTTCTCCGCGAGTGTCCGTGCCATCGCTTTCCCTCCGTGACCGGCAGCGCCGCCGGGCACATGTCGTTGCCCTTCGCCTCCCGTACGCGCCCGGGGGGCGCGTGGCGACTCTCACTCCAGACTGGAGGGTCCGGGAGGAAATTGAACTTGCGTTTCATACTCTGAGACGTGAGTATCGACGCATGGACAACAGTAGCGGCGCCACGAGCGGAGTGGGTGTTCTCGACAAGGCGGCTCTGGTGCTCAGCGCGCTGGAGTCCGGGCCGGCGACCCTCGCCGGGCTGGTCGGGTCGACCGGGCTGGCACGCCCGACGGCCCACCGGCTCGCGGTGGCGCTGGAGCACCACCGCATGGTGGCGCGGGACATGCAGGGCCGGTTCATCCTCGGCCCGCGGCTGGGTGAGCTGGCTGCGGCGGCCGGCGAGGACCGGCTGCTCGCCTCGGCCGGACCGGTGCTCACGCACCTGCGGGACATCACCGGGGAGAGCGCGCAGTTGTACCGGCGCCAGGGCGACATGCGGATCTGCGTGGCGGCGGCCGAGCGGCTGTCCGGTCTGCGGGACACCGTCCCGGTCGGGTCGACGCTGCCGATGAAGGCCGGGTCGGCGGCGCAGATCCTCATGGCCTGGGAGGAGCCGGAGCGGCTGCACCGAGGGCTCCAGGGGGCCCGTTTCACGGCGACGGCCCTGTCCGGCGTCCGGCGGCGCGGCTGGGCGCAGTCGATCGGCGAACGGGAACCGGGGGTGGCCTCGGTGTCCGCGCCGGTGCGTGGCCCGTCGAACCGCGTGGTCGCGGCGGTGTCCGTGTCCGGGCCGATCGAGCGGCTGACGCGGCACCCGGGGCGTATGCACGCGCAGGCGATCGTGGACGCGGCGGCGCGGCTGAGCGAGTCGCTGCGGCGCAGCGGCGGAAGCTGATTCCTCGCGGCCGACCCCCCGGGGGCCCGGCCGCGGAACGCGAAGAGGCCCTCCCGGAGGGAGGGCCTCTTCGGTGAGCGGGAGGTCTTCGCGACCGTGTACCCCCGACCGGATTCGAACCGGCGCTACCGCCTTGAGAGGGCGGCGTGCTAGGCCGCTACACAACGGGGGCTTACCGCTGATCCTCCGAAGAGGATCCGTACCCCCGACCGGATTCGAACCGGCGCTACCGCCTTGAGAGGGCGGCGTGCTAGGCCGCTACACAACGGGGGCATCGATCTGCGAGGAGCTGCTGCTCTGCGAGATCGCGCTGGGCTACCAGGACTCGAACCTAGACTAACTGAACCAGAATCAGTCGTGCTGCCAATTACACCATAGCCCACCAAAACGCAACCCCTTGGGGGGATTGTGTCCGGGTGGCCGCCTCCCGGTGGTCCGGCCTTCCGGCCCGCCCCGTTCGGCGACAGGAAGAACATTACCCGATCGAGGACCGTGCTCCAAAACGGGTTCCCGCGCGGCCACAGGCCCGTGGGCCGGCGAGGGGCCGGGGACGTCGCGAGGACGTCTCCGGCCCTCACGGGGCCGGGCGCGGGTCTCAGCCCTCGGGCTGGGCGGCGAGTTGGGCCAGTGCGGCGTCGACCCGGGCGAGCGTGCGCTCGCGGCCGAGCACCTCCAGCGACTCGAACAGCGGCAGGCCGACGGTACGTCCGGTGACGGCCACGCGCAGCGGCGCCTGCGCCTTGCCGAGCTTGAGACCGTGGGCCTCGCCGGCGGCCAGCACGGCCTCCTTGAGCGGGTCGGCGGCCCAGGAGGGGCCGTCCAGCTCCGCCAGGCGCGAGTGGATGGACCGCAGCACGTCCGCGGCCCCCGGCTTCATCGCCTTCTGCCAGGACTTCTCGTCCCGCACCGGCTCCTCGAGGAAGAGGAAGTCGACGTTCTGCGTGATTTCCGAGAGGACCGTCAGCCGGGTCTGGGCCAGCGGCGCCAGCGCGTCGAACGCCTCCTGGTCGAACGCCTCGGGCTTCCAGGGCGCGAACGGGTCGCGCAGCCAGGGCGCGCAGGCGGCCGTGAAGTCGGCGGCCGGCATCTCCCGGATGTGGGTCGCGTTGATGGCCTCGCACTTCTTCAGGTCGAAGCGCGCCGGGTTGGCGTTGACGTCCGCCACGTCGAACGCCGCCACCATCTCCTCCAGGGTGAAGACGTCCCGGTCCTCGGCGATCGACCAGCCCAGCAGCGAAAGGTAGTTGAGCAGACCGGCGGGCAGGAAGCCGCGCTCGCGGTAGAGGTTGAGCGAGGACTGCGGGTCCCGCTTGGAGAGCTTCTTGTTGCCCTCCCCCATCACGTACGGCAGGTGACCGAACGCCGGTACGGTGCCGCCGCCCACACCGATCTCGGCAAGCGCCCGGTACAGCGCGATCTGGCGCGGCGTGGAGGACAGCAGGTCCTCGCCGCGCAGCACGTGCGTGATCTCCATCAGCGCGTCGTCGACCGGGTTGACCAGCGTGTACAGCGGGGCGCCGTTGGCGCGCACGATGCCGTAGTCGGTGACGTTCTCCGGCTGGAAGGTCAGTTCGCCGCGCACCAGGTCGGTGAAGGTGATCGGCGTGTCCGGCATCCGGAAGCGGACGATCGAGGCACGGCCGGCCTCCTCGTACTGGGCGACCTGCTCGGCCGGCAGGTCGCGGCACAGACCGTCGTAGCCGGACGGACGGCCCTCGGCCCGCGCCAGCTCGCGGCGCGTCTCCAGCTCCTCGGCGGTGCAGTAGCAGCGGTAGGCGTGACCGGCGTCGAGCAGCTTCCCGGCCACGTCCCGGTAGAGGTCCATGCGCTGCGACTGGCGGTACGGGCCGTGCGGGCCGACCTCCCCGCCGGAGGCGCCGTCGAAGGCCGCCGGGCCCTCGTCCCAGTCCAGGCCGAGCCAGCGCATGGCGTCCAGCAGCTGTTCGTAGGACTCCTCCGAGTCGCGGGCGGCGTCGGTGTCCTCGATGCGGAAGACCAGCGTGCCGCCGTGGTGCCGGGCGAAGGCCCAGTTGAACAGCGCGGTGCGGACGAGACCGACGTGCGGGTTGCCGGTCGGCGAGGGACAGAATCGGACGCGTACGTTTGCGTCAGCCACGATTGACAACCTTGTTGGTGAGAGTGCCGATGCCTTCGATGGTGACGGCGACCTCGTCGCCGGGGTGAAGGGGGCCGACCCCTGCCGGGGTGCCCGTGAGGACGACGTCGCCCGGGAGCAGCGTCATGGCCTCGGTGATGTGCACGATCAGATCCTCCACCGGGCGGACCATCTCGCTGGTGCGGCCCAGCTGGCGCTGCTCGCCGTTGACCGTGCACTGCACGGCCAGGTCGGCGGGGTCCAGCTCCGTCTCGATCCAGGGCCCGAGCGGGCAGGAGGTGTCGAAGCCCTTCGCCCGCGCCCACTGGCTCTCCGCGCGCTGCGCGTCACGGGCAGTGACGTCGTTGGCGCAGGTGTAGCCGAGGATCACGTCGCGCGCGCGCTCGCGGGGCACGTCCTTGCACATGCGGCCGATCACCACGGCGAGCTCCGCCTCGTGGTGCACCTCGGACGAGAAGCCGGGGTAGACGACGGGGTCCCCGGGCCCGGCGACGGAGGTCGAGGGCTTGAAGAAGACGACCGGGACGTCCGGGACGGTGTTGCCCAGTTCCCTGGCGTGCTCCGCGTAGTTGCGGCCGATGGCCACGACCTTGTTCGGGAGCACCGGGGAGAGCAGGCGGACCTGTTCGGCGCCGAGGGGGAGTTTGTGGCCCGAGCGCTCGAAGTCGGCGAAGGGATGGCCCTTGATGATCTCGAGTTCGTCGCCCTCGACGACGCCGAAGGCGACGTTGCCGTCGAGGGAGAAGCGGGCGATGCGCACGGGGATTTCCTTGGGGCTCGGCGTCTGCGGGTGCGCCCCTCAGCCTATTGCACGCCTCCGCGGACGCCGGACGGGCTCGGCCCTGCCGGAGCCCGTCCGGTGTCCGCGGGGATCGGGGGTTCTGTCAGCGGAGCCGGGCCATCAGCGCGTGCTCGACCAGGGTGATCAGCGCGCTCTTGGCGTCGGCGCGGTGCCGGGCGTCGGTGGTGATGATCGGCGCGTCCGGCCCGATCTGCAGCGCCTCCCGCACCTCCTCCGGCGTGTACGGCTGATGGCCCTCGAAGCCGTTGAGCGCGATCACGAACGGCAGACCGCTGTTCTCGAAGTAGTCCACCGCCGGGAAGCAGTCCGCCAGCCGGCGCGTGTCCACCAGCACCACGGCACCGATCGCACCGCGCACCAGGTCGTCCCACATGAACCAGAACCGGTCCTGACCCGGCGTACCGAACAGGTACAGGATCAGATCGTCGTCCAGGGTGATGCGGCCGAAGTCCATCGCCACCGTGGTCGTGGTCTTGTCCGCAGTGTGGGTCAGATCGTCCACGCCGGCCGACGCGGAGGTCATCACGGCCTCGGTACGCAGCGGATTGATCTCCGACACCGCGCCGACGAACGTCGTCTTGCCCACGCCGAAGCCGCCGGCCACCACGATCTTGGCCGAGGTCGTGGACCGGGGGGCGGGGACGCCGCCCCCGCCTCCGTGCGCCGGCTGCCCCGCCTGCGGGCTAGAGCTTGCGAAGTCCACTGAGCACCCTTTCCAGCAAGGTCACGTCGGGGGCGCCGCCGGGCTCGGCGTTGCCGCCGGGCTGGTGGATGGCCACCATCCCGGCCTCGGCGAGGTCGGCGACGAGAATCCGGGCCACGCCCAGGGGTATCGCCAGCAGCGCGGAGACCTCCGCGACCGACTTGACCTCACGGCACAAGTGGCAGATGCGCTGGTGCTCCGGGAGCAGGCCCTGGAGGTGCGCCGGGTCGGCGCTGGTGCTCACCAGGGCCTCGATCGCCAACTGGTAGCGGGGACGGGTTCGGCCACCCGTCATGGCGTAGGGACGCACCAACGGCTGGTCGCAGTCATCGCCGTAGGAGGCGTGGTGTTGCGGCGCACCGTAAGGGCCGGGCGAGGCGTGCGGCGGGATCATGGCTCCTCCGGGCGAGGCATTCTGTCGGCGATGCGGACTGTGGTGCTCATGTGGGGGGAGCTGACACTCAGTTGAGGATGCTGCCTTGCAGTTCCGCGCGGACGTCCGGGGTGAGCACGGTGCCCGCGCGGTCCACGAGGAGGGCCATCTCGTACCCGACGAGGCCGATGTCGGCATCGGGATGGGCGAGGACGGCGAGGGAGGAGCCGTCCGAGATGGACATGATGAAGAGGAAGCCGCGCTCCATCTCCACGACCGTCTGGTTGACGCTGCCGCCCTCGAAGATGCGGGACGCCCCGGCGGTCAGCGAGGTCAGCCCCGACGCGACCGCCGCCAGCTGGTCGGCACGATCGCGGGGGAAGCCCTCGGACATCGCGAGGAGCAGTCCGTCCGCGGAGACCACCACCGTGTGGGACACCCCGGGGGTGTTGTCCACGAAGTTGGTGATCAACCAGTTCAGGTTCTGCGCCGCCTGGCTCATCGGGCTCACACTAACGCTCCTGATCGTAGGTGCTGCCGGGGCCGAAGCCCTGTCGGTCGTTCTGGTGGGCATCGCTCGCGTTGCGTCCCCTTCGGACGCCGCGGTGCAGGTTGCTGAGCCTGCCGCGTACGTCCTCGGGGGCGCGGGAGACCTGAGGGCCGCCCTGCGGGCTCTGCGCCGCGGTGCCCTCGACCAGGTTGGCCCTGGGCACCCGTCGCGGGAGGCCGGAGTGCGTGACACCGCCGGCCTGCGGGTTGCGCAGCTTCTCGGCCCGGCCCCAGCGGTCGTCGTTGGCCGAACTCCACTGGTCGCCGGTGTTCTCCGGGGAGCCCGGCTGCTGCGGCAGGGACTGCTGCGGCTGCTGGGACGGAGATTCCGCTTGGACCTGGTGCTGCGCTGCCGGTCCCTCTTCGTGCGGCCGTCGCCCCGGGTCCCGCCGCGGGAGTCCCGCGCCGGTCGTGGAGTGGTAGCTGCTCGGTGAGGGGCCCGGTCGTTCGAAGCCTACGCGCTCACCGGTGCCCTCGTGAACGCCGGGAGCGGATTCCGCTTCCGGCCAGCCCGAGGTCCGGTGATCATAACCGGGCTGGTCACCGGCCGGGAACTCCGGGCCGGGGTCGTATCCGCTCTGCCCGTATCCGGACCGGTCTGCGGCCCCCGCGGCATAGCCGCCGCTCGAGGGCCCGCCGTCCGTTTCGTACCCGGGGCGGGCTCCGTAACCGTCGCCGGCTCCGTAACCGTCGCCGTACCCGGTGCCGTAGCCGTCGCCGGTCTCGTTCCACACACCCT
The DNA here is from genome assembly GCF_031845485.1 of Streptomyces hazeniae. Taxonomy (NCBI): domain Bacteria; kingdom Bacillati; phylum Actinomycetota; class Actinomycetes; order Kitasatosporales; family Streptomycetaceae; genus Streptomyces; species Streptomyces hazeniae. The sequence continues at coordinate 77,482 of NZ_JAVREQ010000005.1, read as the reverse complement.
CCGGCTCGTCGGGCCGACGGCCCTCCAGCGCCGCGCGGCGCTCCTCACGCAGGAGCGAGCGGCCGAGGGCGTCGTACTGCGCCCCGTCCGGGACCGGCTCGCCCTCGGAGGCGAAACGGGAGTCGTCGAAGCCCAGGTCGGCGGCCGAGCGCAGGTGCTGGTCGAAGACCGGCTGCGCGGCAGCGGGCTGCTCGGGCATGATCCTCGAGACGGTGAAGTCCTGCTCGACCTCCTCCGCGCCGCCACCGTGCGTGATGGCCTCCGGAAGCATGACCAGCGAGGTGGTGCCGGCCTGCTCCCCCGAGGGCCGCAGCTGCACGCGGATGCCGTGCCGGTCGGCCAGGCGGCCGACCACGAACAGGCCCATCCGGCGGGAGACGGCGGCGTCCACGGTCGGCGGGTTCGCCAGCTTGTGGTTGATGTCCGCGAAGTCCTCCGCGGTCAGGCCGATGCCCTTGTCGTGGATCTCGATCATCACCCGGCCGTCCGGCAGGCGCGTGGCGGCGACCTCGACCCGGGTCTGCGGCGAGGAGAACGAGGTGGCGTTCTCCAGCAGCTCGGCCAGCAGGTGCACGAGGTCCGTCACGGCCGCGCCGTGGATCTCGCTGTCCGGGACGGAGGACATCCCGACCCGCTCGTAGTGCTCCACCTCCGAGGACGCGGCGCGCAGGATGTCCACCAGCGGCACCGGCCGGCTCCAGCTGCGGCCGGGCTCCTCGCCCGCGAGGACCAGCAGGTTCTCGCCGTTGCGGCGCATGCGGGTGGCCAGGTGGTCCAGCCGGAAGAGGTTCTCCAGCTGGTCGGGGTCGGCCTCGTTGTTCTCCAGTTCGGTGATCAGGGCGAGCTGGCGCTCGATGAGGCCCTGGTTGCGGCTGGAGAGGTTGGTGAAGATCGCGTTGACGTTGCCTCGCAGCAGCGCCTGCTCCGCCGCGAGCCGGACGGCCTCGCGGTGCACCTGGTCGAAGGCCCGGGCGACCTCGCCGATCTCGTCGGTGCTGGTGATGGGGATGGGCTCGACGCGGGTGTCGACCCGGCCGGGCTCGGTCCGGGAGAGCTGGTCGACGAGCATCGGCAGGCGCTGCTCGGCGACGTCGAACGCGGCCGTCCGCAGCGAGAGCATGCTGCGGCTCATGGAGCGGGCCATGAGCGCGGCGAGCGCGAAGGCGATCAGCAGCGCGGTGAGCACGATGGCGCCGGTGACGAAGGTGTCGGTGCGGGACTCGGCGGCGATCTGCTCGGTCTCGGCCACGGCGCTGTCGACCAGCTCGGTCTCCACGGCCCGGTAGGCGTCGAACTTGGCCGTGGCGGCGGCGGACCAGGTCTGCGGGGTGACGCCCTGCCGGCGCAGCTCGCTCGCCTCGGCACCGCCGGCGATCGCCCGGATCATGTCCTCCATCGGCGGCGGGGCGACGAACGGTTTGCCCTGGGCCTCGGCCGCCTGCCGGGCGGCGGCGACCCTCTCCTTGCCTGCCTGCTGCGCCTGCCGCATGTCCTTCTCGAAGAGCGCGATGTCCTGGGGGCGCCCACCGCCGACGAACTCCTCCACGGCGATCCGCTCGAGGTAGGCGTACGAGGAGAAGGCCGTGAGCTGGCGCTTCAGCTCGGCGGGATCCTCGGCGGGCTTCAGCAGCAGGTGCATGCCGATGGAGCGCTGGAGCGACTCCGCGCCCTTGGCGAGAGCGACGGCGTAGACCGACCGGCCGTAGGAAGTGACGTTGCCGGAGCCGAGACCCAGTTCGTTCGCGAACTGCATCAGGAAGTGCTGGACCTCGGTGTAGCCCTCCTCGGTCTTCACACCGTCGAGCCTGCCCGTGTAGGCGACCTGGCGCAGCTTCTCCAGCTGCGGCTCGGCCTCGCGGAACTGCTCCAGACGGCGCTCGAGGCCCGGCTTGGCCGGCATGTTCTCGGCCTCGGCGTCGAACGCCTCCTTGGCGCGGTCCGTGGCCGCGCGCAGCTTGAGGACCGTCGGATCGTTCCTGCGGCCGTCGAGGAGGGGTTCGGCGGTGCGATCACGCTCGTTGAGCAGGGCGTTGCTGTAGTCGTACGCGGCCTCGACGAGGCGGGCGATGTCGTGCGCCTCCTCGGCCTCGTTCCAGGTGTCGACCGAGCTCTGCACCCGGAATCCGCCGAAGACGAGCGCGACCAGCACGGGAATCAGCAGGATCGCGTTCAGCCTGGTGGGCACGCGCCAGTTGCGCACGGACAGCCGGCTGCCGCTCGGCGGGACCGGCTCGGACGGCCGTCCACGCTCCGCCGACACGCGGGCGGGCGGGGTGAAATTGCCCCGTGACCCGTCCGTGTCCTGCGGAGCGGAGTCCTTGTTCCTACGCCTCACTCGAATTCTCACCTCTCGGCGCGTGGCCCCTCGAATTGGATGAAGCCGTACCTACTGCTGAGTTCAGCGAATTCCAGCACGTGGGGGCGCCGCTTTCCAAACACTTGACGGAGCCCTCGATTCGTGGCAGCACGCAAGGTTCGAATCACTGCAAAAGGGACAAGAGGGGCGAAAGCTCAAGTATTTGTGCGCAGAACGAAACGTTCTGCTCGCCCGGCGTGTCGACGGCCCGTCAATCAGCTGCGGAAACGTTATGAAACGTGCCTCAACCATGGCGAAGAACACACTCGGGACCGGAACGGCCGAGTGGATCAACTCGTCCCGCTGCGGGACGAGTTGATCGCGAGGAGCGTCACTTGAGGCGGGCCAGCAGCGCGTGCTCGACCAGGGTGATCAGCGCGCTCTTCGCCTCGGCGCGGTGCCGGGCGTCGGTGGTGATGATCGGCGCGTCCGGCCCGATCTGCAGCGCCTCCCGCACCTCCTCCGGCGTGTACGGCTGATGGCCCTCGAAGCCGTTGAGCGCGATCACGAACGGCAGACCGCTGTTCTCGAAGTAGTCCACCGCCGGGAAGCAGTCCGCCAGCCGGCGCGTGTCCACCAGCACCACGGCACCGATCGCACCGCGCACCAGGTCGTCCCACATGAACCAGAACCGGTCCTGACCCGGCGTACCGAACAGGTACAGGATCAGATCGTCGTCCAGGGTGATGCGGCCGAAGTCCATCGCCACCGTGGTCGTGGTCTTGTCCGCAGTGTGGGTCAGATCGTCCACGCCGGCCGACGCGGAGGTCATCACGGCCTCGGTACGCAGCGGATTGATCTCCGACACCGCGCCGACGAACGTCGTCTTGCCCACGCCGAAGCCGCCGGCCACCACGATCTTGGCCGAGGTCGTGGACCGGGGGGCGGGGACGCCGCCCCCGCCTCCGTGCGCCGGCTGCCCCGCCTGCGGGCTAGAGCTTGCGAAGTCCACTGAGCACCCTTTCCAGCAAGGTCACGTCGGGGGCGCCGCCGGGCTCGGCGTTGCCGCCGGGCTGGTGGATGGCCACCATCCCGGCCTCGGCGAGGTCGGCGACGAGAATCCGGGCCACGCCCAGGGGTATCGCCAGCAGCGCGGAGACCTCCGCGACCGACTTGACCTCACGGCACAAGTGGCAGATGCGCTGGTGCTCCGGGAGCAGGCCCTGGAGGTGCGCCGGGTCGGCGCTGGTGCTCACCAGCGCCTCGATCGCCAACTGGTAGCGCGGACGCGTACGGCCGCCCGTCATCGCGTACGGACGCACCAGCGGCTGGTCGCCGTCATCGCCGTAGGAGGCGTGGTGTTGCGGCGCACCGTACGGGCCGGGCGAGGCGTGCGGCGGGATCATGGCTCCTCCGGGCGAGGCATTCTGTCGGCGATGCGGACTGTGGTGCTCATGTGGGGGGAGCTGACACTCAGTTGAGGATGCTGCCTTGCAGTTCCGCGCGGACGTCCGGGGTGAGGACGGTGCCCGCGCGGTCCACGAGGAGGGCCATCTCGTACCCGACGAGGCCGATGTCGGCATCGGGATGGGCGAGGACGGCGAGGGAGGAGCCGTCCGAGATGGACATGATGAAGAGGAAGCCGCGCTCCATCTCCACGACCGTCTGGTTGACGCTGCCGCCCTCGAAGATGCGGGAGGCCCCGGCGGTCAGCGAGGTCAGCCCCGACGCGACCGCCGCCAGCTGGTCGGCACGATCGCGGGGAAAGCCCTCGGACAACGCGAGGAGGAGGCCGTCCGCGGACACCACCACCGTGTGGGACACCCCGGGGGTGTTGTCCACGAAGTTGGTGATCAACCAGTTCAGGTTCTGCGCCGCCTGGCTCATCGGACTCAACTAACGCTCCTGCTGGTAGGTGGGGCCGATGCCGCGGCCGTCCGCACCGGCCTGACGGCCCTGCTGGATGCCACGACGGAGATTCGTCAGCCGCCCGCGCACGTCATCCGGCGCACGCGAGACCTGAGGACCGGACCGGGCGGTGCCGTCCTGCTGCTGCGCGGTCCCCGCCACCAGGTTGGCACGGGGCACGCGACGCGGCAGGCCGGACGTGGTGACGCCCCCGGCAGCGGGCTGGCGCAGCTGTTCCGCCTGACGCCAGCGCTCGTCGTTCGGGGCGGCACCCCAGTTGGCTCCCGTGTCGTGGGAGCCGCCGGTGCCGGGGCCTTCGCCGTTCGGCATGCCGCGCGCGGGCTGCCGCGGCGGCATCTCGGCGGAGGCGGGGCCGGGGCGCGGGGTGTGCGCCTGCGACTGCGGGTCACCGTTCCCGGACGCCGGGGTACCGGCGTTCCGGTTCTGGGACCCGGAGGAGCCGCGGAACCAACTCGATTCCATCGACTCGAAAATCGGGGTACGGGTGTCGGCGCCGGCCGGCGGCCCTGCGGGGATGCCGAAGTCGTCGTTCCCGTAGGACGGGCCGCCCTGACCGAGTTCTGCCGGGCCGCCTTGGCCCGGGCCTCCGTACGACGGGCCTCCGTACGACGGGCCGCCGTAGGAGGGACCGCCCTGGCCCGGTCCGGACGCGGACGGTCCGGCGGGCAGGGCGAACTCTCCGGTGTCCTGCGGCCCGGCCTGCGGGTGTGCGGCCCGGGGGTAGTCGCCGGTGGCCGACTCGTCGTGACCGCGCGGGGTGTCCGCCGCAGCCCAGCTCGGCCGGGGCGGCTCCAGCGCGCCGCCGGGCGCCGGACGCCCCGCCGGGGGCGGTCCGTCGAAGTCGGGGCGCTCGAACTGGGCGGTGTCACCAGGGCCACCGGGGCGGCTCGGGCCGCCGCTCTGTGGCCTCGGGAAGCCGCCGGCACCTGCTGCGGACGGGGCGCCGCCGCCGGGCAGCTCGCCTGCGGGGCCGCCGCCGCGCACCGGCAGTCCGGGGCGCTGCGGGCCGCCCGCACCGGCTCCCGGCGCGCCGCCGCCGAAGAAGTCGCCGCCGGACGCCTGCGGGGCACCGGAGCCCGCGCCGACGGGCGTACCGCCGCCGACGGGACGCTTGGGCAGACCGGAGGGACTGCCGCCCGGCTCGCGGCCGGGCAGTGCGGGGCGGGCTGCGCCTCCCCCGACCTGCCCGCGGGAGGCGCCGCCCAGCGGGGACTGGCCGGCCGACGGGGAGCCCGCGCCGCCGCGGGGCTCGCGCTGGAGCGCCGCGGCGAGGCCGCCGCCCTTGGGGGCGCCGGCGCGGGCGCCGGGCTTGCCCTTGGGCGCCTGACCGCCCTGGGCGACGTCGACCGGGAGCATGACCAGCGCGGTGGTGCCGCCGGAGTCGGAGGGCCGCAGCTGGATCCGGATGCCGTGCCGCAGGGACAGGCGGCCGACCACGAACAGACCCATGCGGCGGGAGACGGAGACGTCCACGGTCGGCGGGTTCGCCAGCCGCTCGTTGATCGCGGAGAGGTCTTCGGGGGACAGGCCGATGCCGGTGTCGTGGATCTCGACCAGCACCCGGCCGTCGGGCAGTGCGTGGCCGGTGACCTTGACCTTGGTCTGCGGGGAGGAGAACGAGGTGGCGTTCTCCAGCAGCTCGGCGAGCAGGTGGACCAGGTCGTTGACCACTCGGCCGGCGACCTCGGTGGAGGGCACCGAGTTGAGTTCGATGCGCTCGTACTGCTCCACCTCGGAGGCGGCGGCGCGGAGCACGTCGACGAGCGGGACCGGCCGGGTCCAGCGGCGTCCCGGCTCCTCGCCCGCGAGGACGAGGAGGTTCTCGCCGTTGCGGCGCATGCGGGTCGCGAGGTGGTCCAGCTTGAACAGCGAGGACAGCTGGTCCGGGTCGGCCTCGCGGGACTCCAGTTCGGAGATCAGCGACAGCTGGCGCTGGATGAGGCCCTGGCTGCGACGCGAGAGGTTGGTGAACATCGCGTTGACGTTGCCCCGCAGCAGGGCCTGCTCGCCGGCGAGCCGCACGGCCTCGCGGTGGACGTCGTCGAACGCCGCGGCCACCCGGCCGATCTCGTCCCGGCTGTGCACGCCCACGGACTCGACGGAGGTGTCGACGTCCTGCGGCTCGGCCTCGGACATCTGCTTGACCAGCTCGGGGAGCCGTTTGCGGGCGACGTCCTGGGCGGTGTCCTGGAGGCGGCGCAGCGACCGGACCATCGAACGGGCGACGACGAAGGCACCGACCAGCGAGATGCCCAGCACGAGCAGGATGAGGGCACCGTTGATGATCGCGTTGCGCTGCGACTCGGAGCGGAGCGTACGGGCTTCCTGCTCCATGTCGTTGAGCAGGGACTCCTCGATCTTCTCCATCTCGTAGATCTTGGTGGAGTCCTGGTCGTACCAGTCGAGGTAGGAGCGGTCCTCCTGCGCGATGCCGTCGTCGGAGCTGAGGACCCGGTCGCGGTAGGTGTTCGCGGCGCTGATGTTGACGATGCCGCCGTCCAGCGGCTCCAGCAGGTCCTCGGACTCCTGCGGTCCGTAGACGGCGCGGAACGAGCCGAGGCTGGAGGCTTCGGCCTCCATGGCGCTCTTGGCGTACAGACGGTCGTTCTCGGACAGCTCGGGCCCGCCCTTGTGGGCCAGGCCGGCGCTGATGATGGCCCGCTGGATGGAGGCGTACTCCTTCGCGGAGGAGAAGGAGGCCAGCGCGCGGGTGCTCTGGATCATGTCCGGGTTGCTGGTCGCCTGCGCCATGTCCTGGGAGAGGGACAACAGCGAGTCGATGAGCCGGCTGTACCGGTCGACGGTCTGCGAGGTGTACTTCGGGTTCTCGTACGCGTTCTCGCGGATGCTCTTGAGGTCCTGGAGCTGACGGCTGATGTCGTACACCGTGGCCTGGACACCGGCGAGCACCTGGTCGTCGGGGTTGATGTCCCCGGAGGCCTCACGGAAGGCGGCGCGCGCCCGGTCCGTGGCCTCGCGGGTCGAGACGACCGAGTCGTCCTTCTCGTTGCCCGTGCTGACCAGCGGGCCGGCCGCCTTGTCCCGCTCCTCCTGGAGGGCGGCGGCGAGTTCGGTGGCGTGCTCCGTCATCTCGGTGAGGAGCCGCATGTTGTCGAGCTGATCGACGTTGGAGAGGGAGTCCTCGATGCGGAGGGCGCCGAGGGTGGTGGCCGCGACTACCGGGAGGGCCAGCAGTGAGACCAGGCGCGTGCTGATGCGCCAGTTGCGCAGGGCCAGACGGGACCCCGGCCCGCCGGACTCCCGGGTCCTGCCGCCGGCGGTGCCGCCGTCCGCGGACCGGCCGCTGGACAGCGTCTCCGTGGTCTCGGATTCCTGGACGGCCGCCGTCGGGCTGCTCTCCCGGGCACGCTGGGGCGAGGAGCCGCGGTCGGTCGCACCGCGCAGCTCCGGGTCTCCCGCAGCGCTGCCATCCCTCTTGAAACGTCCCTGCACTAGCGTCGCAACCTCTGGACCAGGCGTCCCCCCGCTCAGCGCAGCGGGACGGTATCGATAGGGGGGTTTCCCGGGCCCCCAGGGCGGTCGTGAGTGACCGGCGCGTCCCGTTCGACCGCCGCGCGGCGCTCCTGTGCGCCCCCTGCGCGCCGGCTGTTCTCCCGCGGCGGTCCGTGGAATTCCAGCACAGTGCCGGATCTGCAACAAGGCCTGTGGATGACCCTGTGACATAGGTGACGCTCTGGAGACATGCGATCACCTCCCGTGGAGGCGCCCACCCGATATACCGGACGTATCCGCACGAGCATGGCGGCTCACCTCCCTGCCCCGGTAGCGAGCAGTGCGGCGCACTTCGTCACGATTCTCCCGTTCGCCCCTTTTGTTGCTCCCCGCAGCCTGACCGCTATGCCGGTTTTGTTGGTGAGTAAGTGAGGAAACTCACAGGCCAGGGGTTGTCTGAATCACATGGCTCTGGGGAATCGGGGGCCTACGCTCGGCTTTTACACGCCGTACCGAAACGACAAGCGACTCGCTGGGGAACCCGACACGTGAAGACGACGATGCGCATCAGCACCATAGCCAACCCCCGCCGCACCACTCTCGCGCACCTCGACAGCGCGGACGAGCTGGCACCGCAGTCGGTCGAAGGGCTGGGGGAGACGGAGCTCCCCGTGCAGACCGCAAATCCGCTCCGCACCGTGCTGATGGACGACCCGCGCAGCTGACGACCCGCGCGCGCCGCACACGCGGAAGCCCCGTGCACCGAGGTGTACGGGGCTTCATCGTGCCGTCTCCCGGGACGGCCGGGGGATCAGTGGCGCCAGCTGTGCGGGGCCCGGAAGCCCGGCGTACGCTCCAGACGGCGCCAGCCGGCCTTTCCGGCAGCACCGCGGGCGGCGGCCGCGCTGTGGCCGGCGGCGGCCTGGAGCGGGGCGGCGGTCGCACGCGCCAGCAGCAGGGCGGTGACGGCGGCGAGTTCCTCGTCGCTCGCGTGGCCCTTCTCGACGCGGACCAGTCGGGTGCCTGCAGTGCTCACTTCGTTCTCCGTCTCTCTGCGTCGGTCGGTCGGGGTGTGCTGCGCGGTGCGGGACGGGCCCGTCACTGGGGCGGGTTGCCGTGCTTGCGGGAGGGCAGGTCCGCGTGCTTGCTGCGCAGCATCCGCAGCGAGTCGACGAGCACCTGCCGCGTCTGCGCCGGGTCGATCACGTCGTCGACCAGCCCCCGCTCGGCCGCGTAGTACGGATGCATCAGCTCCGCCTTGTACTCCTTGACCATCCGGGCCCGCATCGCCTCCGGATCGTCCGCCGCCGCGATCTGCCGCCGGAAGATCACGTTCGCCGCGCCCTCCGCGCCCATCACCGCGATCTCGTTCGTCGGCCACGCGAACGTCAGGTCCGCCCCGATCGACTGGGAATCCATCACGATGTACGCACCCCCGTACGCCTTGCGCAGCACCACCGAGATCCGCGGCACCGTCGCGTTGCAGTAGGCGTACAGCAGCTTCGCCCCGTGCCGGATGATCCCGCCGTGCTCCTGGTCCACTCCTGGGAGAAAACCCGGAACGTCGAGCAGCGTCACGATCGGGATGTTGAACGCGTCGCACATCTGCACGAACCGCGCCGCCTTCTCACTGGCCTCGATGTCCAGCACACCCGCCAGCACCTGCGGCTGGTTGGCCACGATCCCCACGACCTGGCCACCCATCCGCGCCAGCACGCACAGGATGTTCCCCGCCCACCGCTCGTGGACCTCCAGCAGCTCACCGTCGTCGACGAGTTCCTCGATGACGGCCCGCATGTCGTACGGGCGATTGCCGTCGGCCGGGACCAGGTCGAGGAGGGACTCGGTGCGGCGGGCGACCTCGTCGGAGGTCTCCGCCACGGGCGGGTTCTCGCGGTTGTTCTGCGGGAGGAGGGACAGCAGGTACCGGACCTCCTCCAGGCACGTCTGCTCGTCGTCGTACGCGAAATGACACACGCCCGACGTCGCCGCGTGCACGTCCGCACCACCCAGACCGTTCTGCGACACCTGCGCACCGGTCACCGCCTGCACCACATCCGGACCCGTGATGAACATCTGCGAGGTCTCCCGCACCATGAACACGAAATCCGTCAACGCCGGCGAATACGCCGCACCCCCCGCACACGGCCCCAGCATCACACTGATCTGCGGAATCACCCCCGACGCCCGCGTGTTCCGCTGAAAAATCCCCCCATACCCCGCCAGCGCCGAAACACCCTCCTGAATCCGCGCCCCCGCACCGTCGTTCAACGACACCAACGGCGCACCCGCCGCGATCGCCATATCCATGATCTTGTGAATCTTCGCCGCATGCGCCTCCCCCAGCGCACCACCGAAGATCCGGAAATCGTGGGCGTACACGAACACCGTCCGCCCCTCGACCTCACCCCACCCCGTCACCACACCATCGGTGTACGGCCGCTTCGCCTCCAGCCCGAACCCCGACGCACGATGCCGCCGCAGCGTCTCCACCTCACGGAACGACCCCGCATCCATCAGCAGATCGATCCGCTCCCGAGCCGTCAGCTTGCCCTTCGCATGCTGCGCCTCCGTCGCCCGCTCACTCGGCCCTCCAAGGGCCTCGTCACGGATCGCGTGCAGCTCGGCCACTCGGCCGCGGGAGTCCTGAGGCAAATCGGTCATGTGCAGACCCTACGAAACGACCCCGCGTCGCGCCGTCGTCAGATTCGTACAGTCTCCGCGCCGGATAAATGGCCGCCACGAACAGAACCTGGCGCTTCCCGCCACGCGACACAGCGAACTCTCCCACGGCAGCGGTCTGTAGCTGTGGGATCCCTACAGGACGGTACGCGTGCGGGTGGCGCGCGGGGGTTCACCTCCCTGGCCGCACCCGTACGCGCCCGAGCCTGCCGGGCGTTGTCGGGACCCTACTCCCCCGGTGTCGCACCCGCGCGCAGCAGTCCGTAGGTGTAGGCGTCCTCCAGCGCCTGCCAGGAGGCCGCGATGACGTTCTCGGCGACGCCGACCGTGGACCACTCGGCGGCGCCGTCCGAGGTGGAGATCAGCACGCGGGTGGTGGACTCGGTGCCGTGCGTGCCCTCCAGGATGCGGACCTTGTAGTCGACGAGCTCCAGCCGGGCGAGTCCGGGGTAGATGCGCTCCAGGCCCACGCGCAGCGCGCGGTCCAGCGCGTTGACCGGGCCGTTGCCCTCTCCGGTGGCGACGACGCGTTCGCCCTTGGCCCACAGCCGCACCGTCGCCTCGTTGGCGTGCGAACCGTCGGGGCGGTCCTCGACGATGGCGCGCCACGACTCCAGCCGGAAGAAGCGCTCGGCCCTGCGGTCCGGCCCGCCGTGCACCTCGTCGCGCAGCAGCAGTTCGAAGGACGCGTCGGCGGCCTCGTAGGTGTAGCCGCGCAGCTCCTTCTCCTTGACCCGTTCGACGATCCGGCCGACGAGGTCGCGGTCGCCGCTGAGGTCGTACCCCAGCTCCCTGCCCTTGAGCTCGACCGAGGCGCGGCCCGCCATGTCGGAGACCAGCATGCGCATGGAGTTGCCGACCTGTTCGGGGTCGATGTGCTGGTACAGGTCGGGGTCGACCTTGATGGCGGAGGCGTGCAGGCCCGCCTTGTGCGCGAAGGCGGAGGTGCCGACGTAGGGCTGGTGGGTGGACGGGGTCAGGTTCACCACCTCGGCGACGGCGTGCGAGATGCGGGTCATCTCGGCGAGCGCACCCTCCGGGAGCACCCGGCGGCCGTACTTGAGCTCCAGGGCGGCCACGACGGGGAAGAGGTTGGCGTTGCCGACGCGCTCGCCGTACCCGTTGGCGGTGCACTGCACGTGGGTGGCGCCGGCGTCGACGGCGGCCAGGGTGTTGGCGACGGCGCAGCCGGTGTCGTCCTGGGCGTGCACGCCGAGGCGGGCGCCGGTGTCCGCGAGCACCGCGCGGACCACGGCCTGGACGTCGCCGGGGAGCATGCCGCCGTTCGTGTCGCAGAGCACCACGACGTCCGCGCCGGCCTCGTGCGCCGTCCGCACGACCTGCGTGGCGTACGCGGGGTCGGCGCGGTGACCGTCGAAGAAGTGCTCGCAGTCGACGAAGACCCGGCGGCCCAGACCGCGGAGGTGGGCGACGGTGTCGCGCACCATGGCCAGGTTCTCCTCCCGCGTGGTGCGCAGCGCGAGTTCGACGTGCCGGTCGTGGGACTTGGCGACCAGCGTGACGACCGGAGCACCGGACTCGGCGAGGGCGACGACCTGCGGGTCGTCGGCCGCCGCGACGCCCGGACGGCGGGTGGCGCCGAACGCGACGAGCTGCGCGTGCCGGAAGTCGATCTCTGCCAGGGCGCGCTGGAAGAACTCGGTGTCGCGCGGGTTGGCCCCTGGCCAGCCGCCCTCGATGAAGCCGACACCGAAGTCGTCCAGGTGCCGGGCGATGGTGAGCTTGTCGGCGACGCTCAGGTTGATGCCTTCGCGCTGCGCTCCGTCGCGCAGCGTGGTGTCGAAGACGTGGAAGTCGTCTCCGGGGCGGGCGTCCCGGGGGTGGACGGCGTCACTGGGGGCGTCCTGCGGCATGGTGGTCAGGGCTCCTGTCGGGATGAGCGATCCGGAAGGCACGGTTCCACTTGTCCCCATCATCCCTCGCGCTCCGCTTCCTGCGGGGTGGGCCGGAAAACGAAAAGACCCCTCGCTGGTCGCGAGAGGTCTGCGCGCGGGTCTGGGACACGGTGGTCGCCGACGCATCCGGTCGGATGCGGTCAGCGGTCACGGCGGACCGGCGCGCTGTCACCGATAATCATGGTGAACGAGAGCACGCGACGAGCCTCGCACAGGTCGGTCCGGCCCACCATCGCATCTCACCATCCGGACATCGGCCGGACGCCGTCCCAGCACCACGCCGCACAACACGCCGGACGCGCGGTGGGACCGCGCGTCCGGAGCCGTGGCGTCGTTCAGCCGAGCCGGTGCATCCAGCCGTGCGGGTCGGGGGCGTGGCCGGTCTGGAGCGCGAGCAGCGTCTCGCGCAGCTTCATGGTGACCTCGCCGGGCTCACCGTCCCCGACGGCCCACTCGCCGCGGGCCGACTTCACGTGGCCGACCGGGGTGATGACGGCGGCGGTGCCGCAGGCGAAGACCTCGGTGAGGGTGCCGTCCTCGTTGCCGCGGCGCCAGTCCTCGGTGGAGATGCGCGCCTCGGCGGTCTTGTGGCCCAGGTCCTCCGCGATGCGGAGCAGCGAGTCACGGGTGATGCCGGGCAGCAGGGTGCCCGTCAGCTCGGGCGTGACGATCCGGGCGTCCGCTCCGCTGCCGTAGACGAAGTAGAGGTTCATGCCGCCCATCTCCTCGATGTAGCGGCGCTCCAGCGCGTCCAGCCAGACCACCTGGTCGCAGCCCTGCGCCGCAGCCTCCTTCTGGGCGACCAGGGAGGCGGCGTAGTTGCCGCCGGTCTTGGCCTCGCCCATGCCTCCGGGAGCGGCGCGGACGTACTCCTCGGAGAGCCAGACCGAGACCGGCTTCACGCCGCGCGGGAAGTAGGCACCGGCGGGCGAGGCGATCACGATGAACAGGTACTCGTTCGCGGGGCGGACGCCCAGCCCCACCTCCGTGGCGAACAGGAAGGGGCGCAGGTAGAGCGACTGCTCGCCCTCGCTCGGCACCCAGTCGCGGTCCTGCTTCACCAGTAGGTCGCAGGCCTCGACGAAGGTCTCGACCGGAAGCTCCGGCATGGCCAGACGCCGGGCGGAGCGCTGGAAGCGGCGCGCGTTGGCGTCGGGGCGGAAGCTGGCGACGGAGCCGTCCGCCTGCTTGTACGCCTTGAGGCCCTCGAAGATCGTCTGCGCGTAGTGCAGCGTCGCGTTCGCCGGGTCGATGGACAGCGGCGCGTACGGCTGGAGCTGCGCGTCGTGCCAGCCGCGGCCCTCGGTCCAGCGGATGGTGACCATGTGGTCGGTGAAGTGGCGGCCGAAGCCGGGATCGGCGAGCACGGCCTCGCGCTCGGCGGCGGACAGCGGCTGCGCTGAGGGCTTCAGGTCGAAGTCGATGCGGGGCGTCGTCGTCATGTGAGCGCGTCCTTCGGTGAGTGTCGTGGCGGACCGCGACGCCGTTACCCCTGTTCCCGGGAGTAGTAGGACGTCCGAGCTTCCCTCCCTGCGCGGTCCCGCATCCGATTATCGCGCGCGGGCCGCCGTCCGGCTGACGGGGGTGGCGGTCCTGGGTGCATGGTGACACCCGGCCGCGTGCTTGCCCAGCGGACGGGCGGCGGGCGCCCGTCCGCGGAGTCCGGGTCTACCCGGTGACCCGGGCGGCGATGGCGTCGCCCGTCGCGTCGGTGCTGCGCGGTCCGGAGCGCTCGGCGAGGTCGGCGGTCACGGCGTCCTCGACCCGGACGGCCTCGGTCTCGTGGCCGAGGTGCCGCAGCAGCAGGGCGACGGACAGGATCGTCGCCGTCGGGTCGGCCTGCCCGGTGCCCGCGATGTCGGGCGCGGAGCCGTGCACGGGCTCGAACATGGAGGGGAACGTGCCGGTGGGGTTGATGTTCCCCGAGGCGGCGAGGCCGATGCCGCCGGTGACGGCCGCGGCCAGGTCGGTGAGGATGTCGCCGAACAGGTTGTCGGTGACGATCACGTCGAACCGTGCGGGGTCGGTGACGAAGAAGATCGTCGCCGCGTCGACGTGCAGGTAGTCGGTGGTGACCTCGGGGTACTCGCGGCCGATCCGGTCGAAGGTGTTCTTCCACAGGTGGCCCGCGTGCACCAGCACGTTGTTCTTGTGGACGAGGGTCAGCTTCCGGCGCGGCCTGGCGCGCGCCCGCTCGTACGCGTCGCGCACCACGCGCTCCACGCCGTACGCGGTGTTGACGCTCACCTCGGTGGCGACCTCGGCCGGCGTTCCGGTCCGCAGGCTGCCTCCGTTGCCCGTGTACGGGCCCTCGGTGCCCTCGCGGACGACGACGAAGTCGATGTCCGGGCGGCCCTGAAGGGGCGTCGCGGTCTGCGGGAAGAGCTTCGACGGGCGGAGGTTGACGAAGTGGTCGAAGGCGAACCGCAGCTTGAGCAGCAGGCCGCGCTCCAGCACGCCGGAGGGCACGGTCGGGTCGCCGATGGCGCCGAGCAGGATCGCGTCGTGCCCGGCGAGCCGTTCGAGTTCCGCGTCCGGCAGGGTCTCGCCGGTGGCGTGCCAGCGGGCGGCGCCGAGGTCGTACTCCCGGGTCTCCAGCTTCACGTCCGGCGGGAGAACGGCGCCGAGGACCTTGAGGCCCTGGGCGACGACCTCCGGGCCGATGCCGTCACCGGGGATCACTGCGAGGCTGAGGCTGCGAGACATACCGGGACCCTACTCTCCGTCCCATCCACCGACACGACGCGTCCAGCATCCGGACGCGTCGTGTCGTGTGGTTCTGCTCCGGGGCAGGCGCGCGCCGGGACGGTGCCGGTACGGGTGCTGCCTGTCCGGGGTACGGCGGTTCAGTGGCCGGTGGCGCCGCCGTTGTCCCGGCGGTCCAGGGCGCGCTGGAGCGCGGCGGCGGCGTTCTGACGGTCGCTGTCGCGGCGGGTACGGCGGACGGCGGCGTGGCGGGCGCGGCGGCGGGCTGTCTCGTGCATGGGGGGCTCCTTCTGCGAGGCGTCGAGTTCTGCGAGCGCCGGGGCGGGCATGCCTCGGGGCTGGGAATGCGGATGCAACGCGCCGGAAGGGGCGGGGGCGAACGGTGCGGCAGGGGTCACCTGCGTACGGGCACCGCGCCTCGTCCGCCGGTCGCTGATGGAGCGACGAAACATATCGGCTGCTACCACGGTAAGAGCCCGGGGCCCCGATGTCTCGTTTTTACTTGGGCTTCCTACTATCTGAGACGCCGAAGGCTCCGACCTGCGGTTTCTCTCCGTGACCGGGCGAGGGCCGACGAGGTGTCAGGGCGACGGCGACGCCGCCTCCAGCACGGCGGGCAGGTCCGTGAGGACGCTGATGCGCGGCGAGAAGGCGGCGGCGGTACCGCCGTTCCGGTCCAGCCACACGCCCGTCAGCCCCGCGGCGACGGCGGCCTCCGCGTCCAGGTCCAGCCGGTCCCCGACGTACGCCACCTCGTGCGGCGGCAGGTCCAGGGCCGCGCAGCCGGCGAGGAAGGCGGCGGGGTCCGGCTTGGCGACGCCGAGCCGGTCGGAGCACAGGAGCACCTCGAACCGGTCGCGGATGCCGAGGCGGGTGAGCTTGCGTTCCTGGTTGCGTACCGAGGAGTTGGAGAGCACGCCGTGCCGGTGGCTGTGCGCCAGCGCGTCCAGTGCGGCGACGGTGTCGGGGAAGAGCGTCCAGGCCGCCTCGTACCGGGTCACGTACCGGCCGAACCAGGCGTCGGCGTCCTCGTCGGAGAGCCGTTGGCCGAGGAACTGCCGGGCACGTTCACGGCGGTGGTCGAGGAAGGCGATCTCGCCGGAGGTGAACCGGGCGTACTGCTCCTCCATCACCGTCCGCCACCGGGCGAGCGCCGCTTCCGGCGAGGCGTGCCGGGACAGCAGCCCCTCCGCCTCGATGTGGGCGAGCGCCGCGGCGTCGTCGGAACCGGTGTAGTCGAACAGGGTGTCGTCGACGTCCCAGAGCACGGCGCGGATCGGCATGCGGCCCACGGTAGCGCGAAGGCCCGCGCCCCGTCGGGGCGCGGGCCTTCGACGGGCCGGAGCCCGTGGGGTCAGCCCATGTGCGGGTAGCGGTAGTCGGTCGGGGCCACCATCGTCTCCTTGATGGAGCGCGGCGACATCCAGCGCAGCAGGTTGAACTTCGAACCCGCCTTGTCGTTGGTGCCGGAGGCGCGGGCGCCGCCGAACGGCTGCTGGCCGACGATGGAGCCGGTGGGACGGTCGTTCAGGTAGAAGTTGCCGGCCGCGAAGCGCAGCTTGGCGCTCGCCTCGGCCAGCACCTGCCGGTCCTGCGCCAGCACGGCGCCGGTCAGGGCGTACGCGGAGACGGACTCCATCTGGTCGAGCATCGTCTCCCACTCGGCGTCCTCGTAGACGTGGACGCCGATGATCGGGCCGAAGTACTCCGTGGAGAAGAGCTCGTTCTCCGGGTCGGTGCAGGCGATGACCGTCGGGCGGACGAAGTAGCCGACCGAGTCGTCGTAGGTGCCGCCCGCGACGATCTCGCAGGTCGGGTCCTCCTTGGCGCGGTCGATCGCGGCCTTGTTCTTGGCGAACGCGCGGTCGTCGATGACGGCGCCGACGAAGTTCGACAGGTCGCTGACGTCACCCATGGTCAGGCCCTCGGTCTCGGCGACGAGCTGGTCCTTGAAGCCGCCCTCCCACACCGAGCGCGGGATGTAGGCGCGGGACGCGGCCGAGCACTTCTGCCCCTGGTACTCGAACGCGCCGCGGATCATGGCGGTCTTCAGCACGGCGCGGTCCACGCTGGGGTGGGCGACGATGAAGTCCTTGCCGCCGGTCTCGCCGACGAGGCGCGGGTACGAGCGGTACTTCTCGATGTTCTCGCCGACCGACTTCCACAGGTACTGGAAGGTGGCGGTGGAGCCGGTGAAGTGGACACCGGCCAGGTCGGGGTGCGGCAGCGCGACCTCGGAGACCTCCTTGCCGTCGCCGGTGACGAGGTTGATCACGCCCTTGGGCATGCCCGCCTCCTCCAGCAGCTCCATGAGCAGGATGGCGGAGTGCGTCTGCGTGGGCGACGGCTTCCAGACCACGACGTTGCCCATCAGCGCCGGCGCGGTCGGCAGGTTGCCCGCGATGGCGGTGAAGTTGAACGGCGTGATGGCGTAGACGAAGCCCTCCAGCGGACGGTGGTCCAGCCGGTTCCAGACGCCGTGCGGCTGCATCGGGGGCTGCTCGGTCAGCAGCTCGCGCGCGAAGTGCACGTTGAAGCGCCAGAAGTCGATCAGCTCGCAGGGAGCGTCGATCTCGGCCTGCTGGGCGGTCTTGGACTGGCCCAGCATGGTGGAGGCGGCGATGGTCTCGCGCCACGGGCCGGCCAGCAGGTCGGCGGCCTTCAGCAGGATCGCCGCGCGGTCGTCGAAGGACATCGCGCGCCAGGCCGGGGCGGCGGCCAGTGCGGCGTCGATCGCCTCCTGGGCGTCCTGGCGGGTGGCGTTGGCGTAGGTGCCGATGACCGCCTTGTGGTCGTGCGGCTGCACGACGTCGAAGCGCTCGCCGCCGCCCATCCGCTTCTCCCCGGCGATGGTCATGGGGAGGTCGATCGGGTTCTCGGAGAGCTCCTTGAGCTTCTTCTCCAGCCGGGCCCGCTCGGCGCTGCCGGGTGCGTAGGTGTGCACCGGCTCGTTGTACGGGGCGGGGACGTGGGTCACGGCGTCCATGGGTCGCGTGCTCCTTCGCGGTTCGAGGTTGTCTGAAGGCAAAGTCGGTGCGGAGGGGGCCGGGGGTGACGGCCCCGCTTCGAGGCTAACGGCCCCTCGCCGGGGCGAGCCGCCGCTAGCGGCGGCTGATCAGGCTCCGGAGGAAGAAGGCGAGGTTCGCCGGGCGCTCCGCGAGGCGCCGCATGAAGTAGCCGTACCAGTCGGTGCCGTAGGGCACGTAGACGCGCATACGGTGACCTGCCGCGGCCAGCCGCTCCTGTTCCGCCTCGCGGATGCCGTAGAGCATCTGGAACTCGTAGCTGTCGATCTTGCGGCCCGCGGTGCGCGCCAGCTCCTGCGTGATGGCGACCATGCGCGGGTCGTGCGAGCCGATCATCGGATAGCCCTTGCCCGCCATGAGGATCTTCAGGCAGCGGACGTACGCCCGGTCGACCTCGCGCTTGTCCTGGTGGGCGACCTCGGCGGGCTCCTTGTAGGCGCCCTTCACCAGTCGCACCCGGGAGCCTTCCCCGGCGAGCGCGTGGCAGTCCTCCTCGGTGCGGAAGAGGTAGCTCTGCACGACGGCGCCCGTCTGCGGGAAGCGCCCCCGCAGCTCGGAGAGGATACGGAGGGTCGAGTCGACCGTGGTGTGGTCCTCCATGTCGAGGGTGACCGTGGTGCCGGCCTGCGCGGCGGCCTCGACGACCGGGAGCACGTTGCCGTAGGCGATGTCCTCGCCGCCGGGCAGCGCCTGGCCGAATGCGGAGAGCTTCACGGACATCTCGGCCCGCTCCCCCAGCCCCTCGCCGGCCAGGGCCTCTGCCAGGGCGAGGTAGGCGTCGCGGTTGCGCACGGCCTCCGAGCGGTCCGTGATGTCCTCGCCGAGGTGGTCGAGGGTCACCTCCAGGCCGCGGTCCGCGAGGTCGCGTACGGCGGTCAGCGACTGGTCGAGCCGCTCCCCCGCGACGAAACGGTCGACGACCGGCCGGGTGACGGGCGCGGCCGAGACCGCGCGACGGATGGCGTCGCTGCGTGCGGCGGCGAGAAGCACGGGACCCAGCACGGGCACCTCCACTTTTCACGGTGTTTCCTCGGACGACAGGGGTGAGCCGCCCACCGTGCAAAGTTAAGGATCACTCCGGTACCGGGCCATCGACAGCTGTCACGTATCCGTGTCCCGGATCTCAGACAGATGTATGAGAATGAGCGGAGGAGCACGCGGGACGGGACAGGAGGCGGAGCCGGATGCGCGAGGACTACCAGACGCTGGTCGACGACGTCTCCGCCTCACTCGGGACCCCGGCGACGCTGGAGGACCGCGACTTCACCCTGATCGCCTTCGCCGCCCACGAGGGCGACGAGGAGCGCGGCCCGGACGCGGACCTGGACCAGGTCCGCACGCGGACCATCCTTCAGCGGCGTTCCACGGCGGCGGTCCGGAAGTGGTTCGAGAGCTTCGGCATCACCCGGGCGCGGGAACCGGTACGCATCCCGCCGGACCCGGCGGCCGGGGTGCGGACCGGGCGGCTCTGCCTGCCCGTGCGGCACGGCGGCGTGGTGTACGGCTACGTCTGGCTGCTGGACGACGGCGCGCTCGACCTGCGCGACCCGCGGGTGGCCCGGGCCCAGCAGACGGCGACCCGGATCGGCGCGCTGCTGGCCGCCGAGGCGCAGCAGGGCGCCCACGCGGGCGCCCTGCTGCGCGAGCTGCTCACCGGCCCTGCGGCCGGGCGGGCGGAGGCGGCCGAGGAGCTGCGGACCACGCTGGGCGCCACGCTGGACGGGCCGCTGGCGGTGGTGGCGGTGGCCCCGTGGGAGCCGTCGGACACGGCCCCGGACACGGGGACCCTCACCTCGCCGGGCGGCGGGCCTGCGGCGTGGCCCGGCGTGGCGGCCCACTGCCTTATGCCCGGCGCCGGTGGCGTCCGGACGGGTGACGTGCCGAGCGGCACCGCAGGCGGGTCCGGGGCCGGGGCGACGGGCGCGGCGGAGGCCGGGACGGCCGGGGGCGCGCTGGCCGTGCTGACCCGTCTGCGTGCCGCCGCCGTACTCGCGCCGGCGCGCGCGGTCGGGCGGCGCCTGCTGGGTCTCCCGCCCTCGGACGACGTGGGCCCGGCCGCGCGCCCGGCGTCCCCGGAGCGCTCGCCGGGCCCGTCCCGTCGGGCCGCCGGAATCGGGGCGGTGCGGGGCGAGTTTGCCGCAGCGGCTCCCACCGCCTGGCGAGAGGCGCTGGTCGCCGCACGGGCGGCGGCGGCCGAACCGGAGCGATTCGGCTCCGTCGCCGAATGGGCGGACATCGGGCCGTACCGCCTGCTCGGACGGCTCCCCGTGGGCACGGCACCGGACCCCTCGGTGCGGGAACTCCTGGAGCCGGCGCACCGCGAGATGGCGCGCACGGCCGAGGCGTTCCTCGACCGCGCCGGTCAGGCCGGCCGGACGGCGGCGGACCTGGGCATCCACCGGCAGACGCTGTACTACCGGCTGGGGCGGGTGGAGCGGCTGACCGGGCTGGATCTCGACGACGGCGCCGACCGGCTGCTGCTGCACGTCGCGCTGAAGGCGGCCCGGCTGTCCTGAGGCGGACCTCCGGAAACCTGACGAGGGGCCGACGCGCTCGCGCCGGCCCCTCGTCAGGCGGGAAACCGCGTGGTCAGTCCTGCAGATTGACCGTGCGGGCGGACGTGGCGCCGATCTCCTCGGCGATCTCCGCCAGCACCGACGCCGGGACGGTGTCGTCCACGGTGAGCGCGACGAGCGCCTCCCCGCCGGCCGCCGACCGGGACACCTGCATCCCCGCGATGTTCAGGCCCGCCTCGCCCAGGGCCCGGCCGACCGTGCCGACGACGCCGGGGCGGTCGCCGTAGCGCAGGAAGGCCATGTGGTCGGCGAGGGCCAGGTCGATGTCGTGCTCGCCGACGGCGACGATCTTCTGCAGGTGCTTGGGGCCGGACAGCGTGCCGGAGACGGAGATCTCCTCCCCGCTGCCGAGGGTGCCGCGCACGACCACCACGTTCCGGTGCTCCGGGGACTCGGAGGAGGTGGTCAGCCGCACCTCCACGCCGCGCTCCTGCGCGAACAGCGGCGCGTTGACGTAACTGACCGTCTCGTCGACCACGTCCTCGAAGACGCCCTTGAGGGCGGAGAGCTCCAGCACCTTCACGTCGTGCTGGGTGATCTCGCCGTAGACCTCGACGTCGAGCCGGTGGGCGACCTCGCCGGCCAGCGCCGTGAAGATGCGGCCCAGCTTCTCGGCGAGCGGCAGCCCCGGGCGCACGTCCTCGGCGATGACGCCGCCCTGGACGTTCACCGCGTCCGGCACGAGTTCACCGGCGAGCGCGAGACGCACGGACTTGGCGACCGAGATGCCGGCCTTCTCCTGCGCCTCGCCGGTGGAGGCGCCGAGGTGCGGGGTGCAGACGACCTGGTCGAACGCGAACAGCGGCGAGTCGGTGCACGGCTCGCTGGTGTACACGTCGAGTCCGGCGCCCGCGACACGGCCCTCCTTGAGGGCGGCGAACAGAGCGTCCTCGTCGACGATGCCGCCGCGCGCGGCGTTGACGATCCGGACCTCAGGCTTGACCTTGCGCAGCGCCTCGTCGCCGATCAGGCCGAGCGTCTCCGGGGTCTTGGGCAGGTGCACGGTGATGAAGTCCGACACCGCCAGCAGTTCGTCCAGGGTGACGAGCTTGACGCCCATCTGCGCGGCCCGGGCGGGCTGCACGTACGGGTCGAAGGCCACGATCTTCATGCCGAACGCGGACATGCGCTGCGCCACCAGCACGCCGATGCGGCCGAGGCCGACCACGCCCAAGGTCTTCTCGCTCAGCTCGACGCCGGTGTACTTGCTGCGCTTCCACTCGCCGTTCTTCAGCGCGGTGTTGGCCTGCGGGATGTTGCGCGCCGTCGCCACCAGCAGGCCGCAGGCCAGCTCGGCGGCGGTGACGATGTTGGACGTGGGGGCGTTGACCACCATCACGCCGGCCTTGGTGGCCGCGGAGACGTCCACGTTGTCCAGGCCGACGCCGGCGCGGGCGACGACCTTCAGCCGCTTCGCGGCGGCGATGGCCTCGGCGTCGACCTTGGTCGCGCTGCGAACGAGGACGGCGTCGACGTCGGCGATCGCGGGGAGGAGTTCGGCGCGGTTCGCGCCGTCGCAGTGACGGATCTCGAAGTCCGGTCCGAGCGCGTCGACGGTGGCCGGGGAGAGCTCTTCGGCGATGAGTACTACGGGCTTGCTCACAGGGGTCTCAGTCCTCACTTGTCCTCTGCGGACGGTGTCCTCGCAGACGGCCGATCCCGACGGCCGAAGGCGGTGGAGGGTTGGCAGCCGCGTAAGACACACGACGCTGTGAGCCTGTGACGCGTTTCTGCTTCGCAGTGTAGCCGCGGCGGGGCGGCTTGTGCCGCTCCTCCGGCCGAAGATCACCCGCGCGTGCGACCCCGGGACTTCGCCCGGGACCGTCCGTCGCGGAAAGGGCGGGGCGCACCGGAGCGGTGTGCCCCGGTGCGCCCTCGGCCGGCGGGCCGGAGGCCGTCAGGCCTCGTCGTCGACCCAGCTCATGAGCTTGCGCAGCTTGCGGCCGGTGGTCTCCAGCAGGTGGTCGCCGTCGGCCTTCTTGTACTCGTTGTACTTCGGCAGACCCGCGTTGTACTCCTTCATCCAGTTGTTGGCGAAGGAGCCGTCCTGGATGTCGGTGAGGACCTTCTTCATCTCCGCCTTGGTCTGGTCGTTGATGATGCGCGGGCCGGTGACGTAGTCGCCCCACTCCGCGGTCTCGGAGACGGACCAGCGCATCTTCTCCAGGCCGCCCTCGTACATGAGGTCCACGATGAGCTTCAGCTCGTGCAGGCACTCGAAGTACGCGATCTCCGGCTGGTAGCCGGCCTCGACCAGCGTCTCGAATCCGGCCTTGACCAGCGCCGAGGCGCCGCCGCAGAGCACGGCCTGCTCACCGAAGAGGTCGGTCTCGGTCTCCTCGGTGAAGGTGGTCTTGATGACGCCGGCGCGGGTGCCGCCGATGCCCTTGGCGTAGGAGAGCGCCAGCTCGAACGCCTTGCCGGTGGCGTCCTGCTCGACGGCCGCGATGCACGGAACGCCGCGGCCCTCCTCGTACTGGCGGCGGACGAGGTGGCCGGGGCCCTTCGGGGCGACCATGCAGACGTCCACGCCGGCCGGGGGCTTGATGAAGCCGAAGCGGATGTTGAAGCCGTGGCCGAAGAAGAGCGCGTCGCCCTCCTTGAGGTGGGGAGCGACGGACTCCTCGTAGACCGTGGCCTGGACCGGGTCCGGCACGAGGACCATGATGACGTCGGCTTCCTTCGCGGCCTCGGCCGGCGTGGTCACCTTCAGGCCCTGCTCCTCGGCCCTGGCCCGGGACTTCGAGCCCTCGTGCAGGCCCACACGGACGTCCACGCCCGAGTCGCGCAGCGACAGCGCGTGGGCGTGCCCCTGGCTGCCGTAGCCGAGCACGGCGACCTTGCGGTTCTGGATGATGGACAGGTCGGCGTCGGCGTCGTAGAACAGCTCGGCCACTTGGGGTCTCTCCTTGTTTCTTCCTGGTGGGTGCCGCCTCACCGTACGGCGGGGCGGCGGTCGACGGGCGGGGCCGCCCGCAGCGTGGACGGGGCGCTGCGGACGGGGCACCCGGTCCGGGGTCAGGCGCTGCGTTCGAGTGCGCGCAGCGAGCGGTCGGTGATGGAGCGGGCGCCGCGCCCTATGGCGATGGTCCCGGACTGCACGAGTTCCTTGATGCCGTACGGCTCCAGCATCCGCAGCATCGCCTCGAGCTTGTCGCTGCCACCGGTGGCCTCGATGGTGACGGCCTCCGGGGAGACGTCGACGGTCTTGGCGCGGAACAGCTGCACGATCTCGACGATCTGCGAACGGGTCTCGTTGTCGGCCCGCACCTTCACCAGAACGAGTTCGCGCTGGATGGCGCCGCCGGGCTCCAGCTCGACGATCTTCAGCACGTTGACGAGCTTGTTGAGCTGCTTGGTCACCTGCTCCAGCGGCAGGTCCTCGACGTTCACCACGATGGTGATGCGCGAGATGTCGGGGTGTTCGGTGACGCCGACGGCGAGGGAGTCGATGTTGAAGCCGCGGCGGGAGAACAGCGAGGCGATCCGGGCGAGGATGCCGGGCGTGTTCTCCACCAGGACGGACAGGGTGTGCTTGGACATCGCTTGCGTGGCTCCGCTCGTCACTCGTCGCTGTCGCCGAAGTCGGGGCGCACGCCGCGCGCCGCCATGACCTCGTCGTTGGAGGTGCCCGCCGCGACCATCGGCCAGACCATCGCGTCCTCGTGGACGACGAAGTCGACGACGACCGGGCGGTCGTTGATGGAGTTGGCCTTCTCGATGACCGCGTCGAGCTGCTCGGGGTCCTCGCAGCGGATGCCGACGCAGCCCATGGCCTCGGCCAGCTTCACGAAGTCGGGCACCCGGGTGCCGCGGCAGGGCTCACTGCCCTCGCCGTCGTGCAGCTTGGTGTTGGAGTAGCGCTGGTTGTAGAAGAGGGTCTGCCACTGGCGGACCATGCCGAGGGCGCCGTTGTTGATGATCGCGACCTTGATGGGCACGCCGTTGAGCGCGGCGGTGGCCAGTTCCTGGTTGGTCATCTGGAAGCAGCCGTCACCGTCGATGGCCCAGACGGTCTTGTCCGGGACGCCGACCTTGGCGCCGAGCGCCGCCGGCACCGCGTAGCCCATGGTGCCCAGGCCGCCGGAGTTGAGCCAGGTGGCGGGCCGCTCGTAGTCGATGTAGTGGGCCGCCCACATCTGGTGCTGGCCGACGCCGGCGGCGTAGACCGTGCCCTCCGGGGCGAGTTGGCCGATGCGCTGGATGACCTGCTGCGGGGCGAGGGAGCCGTCCTCCGGCAGGTCGTAGCCCAGCGGGTAGGTATCCCGCCACCGTTCCAGCAGCTGCCACCAGGCGGTGTGGTCGCCCTTGCGCCCGCCCTCGTGCTCGCCCTGGACGGCGACGATCAGGTCGGCGACGACCTCGCGGGCGTCACCGACGATGGGCACGTCCGCCGCGCGGTTCTTTCCGATCTCGGCCGGGTCGATGTCCGCGTGGACGATCTTGGCGAGCGGGGCGAAGGAGTCCAGCTTGCCGGTGACACGGTCGTCGAACCGGGCTCCGAGGGCGACGATCAGGTCGGCCTTCTGGAGCGCGGTGACGGCGGCGACGGTGCCGTGCATGCCGGGCATGCCCAGGTGCTGCGGGTGGGTGTCCGGGAAGGCGCCGATGCCCATCAGGGTGGTGGTGACCGGAGCGCCGGTCAGTTCGGCGAGCACCTTCAGCTCCGTGGTGGCGCCGGCCTTCAGGACGCCGCCGCCGACGTACAGCACCGGGCGCCGGGACTCGGTGATCAGCCGGGCGGCCTCGCGGATCTGCTTGGAGTGCGGCTTGATGACGGGACGGTAGCCGGCCAGATCGTGCTGCGGCGGCCAGGAGAACGTCGTCCGAGCCTGAAGCGCGTCCTTGGCGATGTCGACGAGGACCGGGCCGGGGCGTCCGGTGGAGGCGATGTGGAAGGCCTGGGCGATCGTCCGGGGGATCTCGGCCGGGTCGGTGACCAGGAAGTTGTGCTTGGTGACCGGCATGGTGATGCCGCAGATGTCGGCTTCCTGGAAGGCGTCGGTGCCGATCGACCGGGAGGCGACCTGCCCGGTGATGGCGACCAGCGGCACCGAGTCCATGTGCGCGTCGGCGATGGGGGTGACGAGGTTGGTGGCGCCGGGGCCGGAGGTGGCCATGCACACGCCGACGCGGCCCGTGGCCTGGGCGTAGCCGGTGGCGGCGTGACCGGCGCCCTGCTCGTGCCGGACGAGGACGTGGCGCACCCGGGAGGAGTCCATCATCGGGTCGTACGCGGGCAGGATCGCGCCGCCGGGAATCCCGAATACCGTGTCGGCGCCGACCTCTTCCAGGGACCGGATGAGGGACTGCGCGCCCGTCACGGTCTCGGGGGTGGGCGCCGGTGCGCCCGGCTGCTGCTGTCCGCCGGTACGGGGCCGCGGCTGCGGTTTGGGGGCCCCGGTGGCCTGCTCGGTCATCGGTTCTCTCTTCCCGGAGAGTGAGGGTGGTGGCGCTCGTGGTGTGGGTGTTGCCGGTGGGTTTTGCTAACGGTCTGTGCCGGGTGGGAGGGGTTTGCTCCCGGGCACCGGTGCAACAAAAAACCCCTCGTGCCGTGAGGCAGGCGAGGGGAGCGCGTCGGTGAGGGTCGCGGGGTCTTCGAGGCCCCGTTCAGCCGACGCGCTTGCCAAGTACGAGAATTCGGGTGCGCATGGCATGACCTTCCTCCTGGCCCCCTCGGAGTGTCAAGTGGGTGGGACGGGTGTCTCAGTATGTGAACTGTACGGTGGTCCGCCGGAGGGGCCGGCGGACGGTGCGCCCGGGGAGCCGAGCGCGGAGTGGTGGGTGAGCGGGTCGGGACCGCTCAGGCCGCCGCGACGGACCGGCAGCCTGCCCGCCGCGACGACGGGACGGTTCCCCCGCGGGTCACCGCCTCGCGCGTCACCGGTTCGCGGTTCACCCCGGCGCGGCTCCCCCGGGCGCGTGTCCGCTCCCCCCGGTTCACCCGTGTGCGCCCCGCCCGCCCCACCCACCCCGCTCACGGACGGCGCGGGGAGCGGATAGCCGCCGACGGTCAGGGCGCGGCGCAGCCGGTGCTCGTCCAGCGCCCCGGAGAACGCGGCGCCCCGGCCGTGGGTGCAGCCCATCGCGCGCAGGGCGAGCACCTGCTCGGGGAGGTCCACGCCGTCGGCGACGGAGGTGAGCCCGAGGTCGTCGGCGATGCGCAGCAGGCCGGAGGTGATCTTCCGCAGGCGCGGGGACTCCACGAGCCCTTCGACCAGACCCTGGTCGAGGCAGAGCACGTCCAGGGGGAGGCGGCGGAGCGCGGCGAGCGCCGCGTACCCGCTGCCGATGCCGTCCAGCGCGACCCGGACGCCGCGGTCCCGCAGACCGGTCAGCCGGTGTGCCAGCTCGTCGAGCGCGGTGCGCGGGTCGCCGACGGAGATCTCCAGCACCAGCCCGCACGGCGGCAGGCCGTGCCGGTCGAGCAGCTCCTCGACGCCGCCGTCCGGCGGCGCGGCACCGGTCAGGCCGCGCGCGGACACCCGTACTGTCACCGGGGCGGTCAGGCCGGCCCGGTGCCGGTCGGCGGCCTGGGCGACGGCCTCCGCGAGCAGCCGCCGGCTCGCCTGCGGGGCGCGTTCCCCGGCCCTCTCCGGCCGGGGGCGCCCGTCGGTGCGCAGGTACTCGCCGGGGGTGAAGAGGATGCCCTGCGGTGAACGCCAGCGCGGCTGTGCCGCGACGGCGGTGACCCGCCCGGTGCTCAGCTCGACCACGGGCTGGTGCAGCAGGGCGAAGCCGCCGTCCCGGGTCGCGCCGGGGGCCGGGACGGCGGCGCCGGCGGGTGCCGCACAGGCGGGGCGTACGGCTGCCGACGCGACGGCCGGTACAGCGGCGGGAGTGGCGGCGGGACCGGTGGCCACGGGACGTTCGGGGCCGGGCTGCTGCGGGAGCAGCGGCACCCCGGAGGCTCGCGCTCCGGCCGCCGGTACTTCCGCAGCTGGTACTGCTGCGGCCTTCGGCTTCGCGGTCGGCGCCTCACCGGCCGCCGCATGACGGGTCGCCTCCGGAGTCTGCGGGCGGTGCAGCTCGACGCGGTTCTTTCCGGACTGCTTCGCGCGGTACATGGCGAGGTCCGCGTGGCGCAGCAGGACGGCCGGGGTGACGCCGGACTCCGCGAACGCGACGCCGATGGACGCGGCCACGCGGACCTCGGTGCCGTCGTGCACCCGATAGGGCTGGGAGAGGGTGAGCCGCAGCCGGTCGGCGATCTCCAGGACGCGGCGCTCGCGGGCCTCCGTGTCGTGCGCGGTGGCCGGATCGCCCAGGATCAGCGCGGCGAACTCGTCGCCGCCGAGCCGGGCCGCGGTGTCGCCGGCCCGCACCGACTCCCGCAGCCGCTGGGCGGCCTGGACCAGCAGTTCGTCGCCCGCGTGGTGGCCGACGGTGTCGTTGACCGCCTTGAAGCCGTCCAGGTCGATGTAGAGGACGGCGGTGTCCCCGTCCCCGCCACGGCGTCCCGCGAGCGCCTGGCGGACGCGGTCGGTGAACAGCGCCCGGTTGGGCAGGTCGGTGAGCGGGTCGTGCGAGGCGTTGTGCTTCAACTGGTCCTGGAGCCGTACGCGTTCGGTGACGTCGCGGCTGTTGAGGATGAGCCCGCCCTGGTAGCGGTTGACCGTCGACTCGACGTTGAGCCAGTGGCCGGCGCCGTGCCGGAAGCGGCACTCGATGCGTGTGGAGTACTCGGACTCCGGTGGCGCGGCCAGGAACCGGCGGATCTCGTGCAGCACGCGCGCGAGGTCCTCGGGGTGGATCAGGGAGGCGAGTTCGGAGCCGACGAGCTGGTCGCCGTCCCGTCCGTAGACGCCGGCGGCGGCGGGCGAGACGTACCGCAGCACGCCGGTCGAGGCGGCGATCATGATGACGTCGCTGGAGCCCTGCACCAGGGAGCGGAAGTGGTTCTCCTTCTGGGCGAGTTCCTGCGTGAGGGTGATGTTGTCGAGCAGCATGATGCCCTGCCGCACCACCAGGGCGAGGACCACGGTGCAGCCGGTCAGGAGCACCACCCGGTCGACGGCGCGCCCGTCGAGAGAGTTGTAGATGATGCTGAGCGTGCAGACGGCCGCGGCCAGGTAGGGGGTGAGGGCCGCGAGGGAGCCGGCGAGGGGGCGGCCCTGCGGCTGACGTGCCTGGGCCGCGCGCCCGGCCCCGGTGTCCGTCCGCGCCGGTTCCCCGGGCTGCGGCGAAGGGGCGCACCCGGCGGCCGCGTCGGGAGCGCCCGCCGGGTGGCGGGCACCGACCCAGGGGGCGTAGGCGAGGAGCAGCGAGCCGGCGAACCAGCCGGCGTCCAGGAGCTGCCCGGAGCTGTAGTGCTCACGCAGCAGGGGCGAGGTGAACAACGCGTCGCACAGTACGGTCAGCGCCAGTGCGCCGATCGCGGTGTTGATCGCGGACCGGTCGGCGGCCGTGCGGCGGAAGTGCAGGGCCAGCACCATGCTGACGAGCACGATGTCGAGCAGCGGATAGGTGAGCGTGAGCGCCGCGTAGGCCACCGAGTCGCCCTGCGGGGAGGCGGTGTGGGCGAGTGCGAGGGACCAGGAGACGGTCAGCAGGGAGCCGCCGATGAGCCAGGCGTCGAGGCCGAGGCAGACCCAGCCGGCCCGGGTCACGGGCCGCTTGGCCAGCACCAGCAGACCCACCACGGCCGGCGGCGCGAAGAGCAGGAAGCAGAAGTCGGCAACGGACGGGTGCGGCACGGGCGCCGCGAGCACCACCTCGTACCAGCCCCACACGCCGTTGCCCAGCGCCGCCATGGCGGAGGACAGCGCGAAGAGGTACCAGGCGGGGCGGAAGCGGCCGCTGCGGTGCGTGCGGGCGTACCAGAAGCAGGAGACGGCGGCGAGCAGTGCGGCTGCGGCGAGGCCGAAGTCCCCCATGATCAGTGCCATACGGGGGGAGCCCCAGCCGAAGGCGGCGCCGGTGGCGTAGGCGCCGCAGACGGCGGCGAGCAGGAGTCGCGGTCCGGCGCCGCAGCGGGGGGCCGGACGGACGTCAGCGCAGTCCCCGCCGGCCGCGCCGTGCGCCTTGGGCCGCACCCGGGTGCCCGGGCCGCTCCGGGTGTTCACCGGTCCTCCCCGGACGGTGGATGCGTCGTCCCGTGCCGGAGGGGCGCTCGTCGTACTCCGCACTGCGCGTGCCGCCTTCGGCGGTTCGTCCCTCGGTCGCGCATTCGCCCGTCGCCCCCCTCGGTGTCCTGGTTCGGCCCCCGTCGGGACGATACACCAGATTCGTCACGCAGGGACATAGTTCCGATACAGAACGTGACGACCTGGGGTGATGAGCGGCTCCCGTGCTGCGGGACGTGATAAGCGCGCGGGCGCGGGGCGTCACCACGTCACCCCCCTCGCCCCGTCTCCCCGTCACCCCTCGCCCTGCTCCCTCCCCGCGGTGGCGACGACGTGCTCCACCGGCTCGCCGGCGACCCAGCGGGTCAGCTGGGCCCGCAGCATCCGCTTCGCGCGGGGCAGGAACGCGCTCGTGGGGCCGCCCACGTGCGGGCTGATCAGCACGCCGGGCGCCCGCCACAGCGGGTGCTCCGGGGGCAGCGGTTCCGGGTCGGTGACGTCCAGGGCGGCGCGCAGCCGACCGGACTCCAGCTCGACGAGCAGCGCCTTGGTGTCGACCACTCCCCCGCGCGCGATGTTGACCAGCAGGGCCCAGTCCCGCATGCGGCCGAGGAAGCCCGTTCCGGCCAGGCCGCGGGTCTCGTCGGTCAGCGGGGTGCACAGGATCACCACGTCGGCGCGCGGCAGCAGTTCCGCCACCTCGGCGAGCGCGTGCACCGGGCCGCGCGCCGTGGTGCGCGCCGTACGCGCGACCCGCAGCACCTCGGCGACCTCGAACGGCAGCAACCGGTCCTCGATGGCCGCGCCGATCGCGCCGTAACCCACGATCAGCACGGTCCGGTCGGCCAGCGCCGGGTAGATGCCCTGGAGCCAGTCGCCGGACGGCTGGGCGCGGACGAACTCCGGGATGCGGCGCAGCGAGGCCAGTGTGAGGGCGAGGGCGAGTTCGGCGGTGCTCGCGTCGTGCACGCCCCGGGCGTTGCACAGCACGGTGCCCTCGGGCAGCCCCGGGACGGCGGGCGCGACGTGGTCGATGCCCGCGGTGAGGGTCTGCACCACTCGGACGTGCGTCATGTCCGGCAGCGGGCGTGCGGCGACGACCGGGCCCTTCATGTACGGCACCACGTAGAAGCCGCAGCGCGCCGGGTCGGCGGGGAACTCCTCGGCGCCGTCCCAGAAGTGGTACGCCGGCCCCTCGGGCAGACCGTCGATCTCGGCGGGCGGTACGGGCAGCCACACGTCCGTGGCCTGCTGTGCGGTGGTCGCGGAGGTATCGGAAGCCATGGCCAGAGGCTATGCGAAACGTCGGCGGAGCCACCCGCTAGTTTGGTGCCGTCGGAGCGGACGCGGGGAGGAGTGGCGGCCAGGTGGAACGCAGGACGATCGGTGCCGCCGCACTGGAGGTGGGGGCCGTCGGGCTCGGCTGCATGCCGATGAGCTGGGCCTACTCCACCTCGGAGCAGGACGGCGAGTCGTCGCTGCGCACGGTGCACACCGCCCTGGACCGGGGGTCCACGCTGCTGGACACCGCCGACATGTACGGCCCCTTCACCAACGAGCTGCTGCTCGGACGGGTGCTGAAGGAGCGGCGCGGGGAGGCGTTCGTCTCCACCAAGTGCGGCCTGCTGGTGGGCGACCAGCACATCGTCGCCAACGGCCGCCCGGGGTACGTGAAACGGGCCTGCGACGCCTCGCTGCGCCGGCTGCAGACGGACGTGATCGACCTCTACCACCTGCACCGCGCCGACCCGGAGGTTCCCGTCGAGGAGACCTGGGGCGCGATGGCGGAGCTGGTGCGGGCGGGCAAGGTGCGGGCGCTCGGGCTCAGCGCGATGGGCGCCCGCGCCGACCGGCGCCCCGGCACGGGCATCCACGAGGCGACGCTGCGGCTGCTGCACCGGGTGCAGCAGGTCTTCCCGGTGAGCAGCGTGCAGGCGGAGCTGTCGGTCTGGTCGCGGGAGGCGCTGGACGCGCTGCTGCCGTGGTGCGAGTCGCGCGGGGTCGGCTTCCTCGCCGCGATGCCGCTGGGCAACGGCTACCTGACCGGCACGCTGACCACCGGCGGCGGTTTCGAGGCGGACGACGTACGCGCCCGGCACCCGCGGTTCACCGGCGAGATGATGGCCGCGAACCAGCCGCTGGTGGCCGGGCTCCGGAGGGTCGCCCGGCGCCACGGCGACGCGACGCCGGCGCAGGTGGCGCTGGCCTGGCTGCTCACGCGCGGACGCCACGTGGTGCCGGTGCCGGGGGCGAAGAAGGCGCGCTGGGCGGCGGAGAACGCGGCGGCCGCCGGTCTGCGCCTCACCGCCGAGGACCTGCTGGAGATCGACACGCTGCCGCCCGCGCAGGGCTCGTGGGACTGACGCGGCCCCGGCGCCGCGGCATGTGGTCTGCTGGAGGGGAAAGCGCTCACCGGTGACGGACCGTCGGTGACCGCCCGGCGACGTCAGGAGGCACTGATCGTGGGGACGCATCGACCGGCCGGACGGACGGTCCGGCCACGCACCCGAACGGCCTGCGCGGCCGCGCTCGCGGCGTTCACGCTGTTCGCGGCGGGCTGCTCCGCGGAGGACGGCGCGGACCCGGACGAGGGTCGCACCGGGCAGGGCGGGCCCACGACGTCCGGATCGGCGTCGCCGACCGGCGACGCGCCGCCGGCGAAGGGCTCCGTCGACGTCGGGAGCACCGTCGCGACCGGCCTGCGGTCCCCGTGGGGTCTGGCACCGCTGCCGAACGGCGATCTGCTGGTCTCCTCCCGGGACACCGGGAAGATCGTGCACGTCGACGGGGAGACGGGGAAGAAGACGCCGGCGGGCAGCGTGCCCGGCGCCGAACCGGGTGGCGAAGGCGGCCTGCTGGGCATCGCCCTCCCCCGCGACGACGCCCGCAGCCTGTACGCGTACGTGACGACGGCGTCCGACAACCGCGTGGTGCGGATGCGGTACGACGACGGCGCGCCGGCCGGCGAACGGCTGAGCGCCCCGGACACCGTCTACAAGGGCATCCCCAAGGGCTCCATCCACAACGGCGGCCGGATCGCCTTCGGCCCGGACGGCATGCTGTACGTCGGCACCGGCGAGACCGGCGACGAGGGGCTCGCGCAGGACGCGTCCTCCCCGGCGGGCAAGATCCTGCGCATGACCCCCGAAGGCGAGCCCCCCGCGAAGGGCAACCCCCGGGACGACTCGGTCGTCTACTCCTCCGGCCACCGCAACGTGCAGGGGCTCGCGTGGGACGAGGACGGCCGGTTGTGGGCCGCGGAGTTCGGACAGAACACCTGGGACGAGCTCAATCGCATCGAGGCCGGCGGCAACTACGGCTGGCCGGAGGTCGAGGGGAAGGCCGGCGAAGAGGGATTCGTCGACCCGGTCGCGCAGTGGCGTCCGTCCGAGGCGTCGCCCAGCGGTGTCGCCGTCGCCGAGGGCTCGGTGTGGATGGCCGGCCTGCGCGGCGAACGGCTCTGGCGCATCCCGCTGAACGGCGGGGAACCCTCGGCAGCCCCGCAGGCGTTCCTGGAAGGCGAGTACGGGCGACTGCGCACGGTCGTGGCCGACGGCGACGGCGGGCTGTGGCTGGTCACCAACGAGACGGACACGCGCGGCACCCCCGAAGAGGGTGACGACCGTATCCTGAGGTTGACGGTGCGCTGAGCGCGCACGAGACCGAGGACACGACCCGCGCACACGACGTTGCCCCGCAGCGGGCACCGGGAGGGCTTGCATGGACCTGGGTGCGGTCAACGAGCTGTTCAACCCGAGCGCCAAGCACACCGAGGACGAGCGGCAGCGGCTGGAGCACACCCGCGTCGCCGAGGGCGACCACGAGCCGGGCTGCGGTCCGGTCGACCTCGACTCCGGCACGGTCCTGATGGTGCCGTCGGACGTCGGCATGATCCTTCCACCGAAGGTACGGGTGGAGGAGCAGGCCGAGGAAGACGAGGACGAGCCGGAGGTCTGAACGGCCCGAAGCCGAACGCCCGGACGTCGGAACGCCCCGGCGTCCGAACGGCCCGGTCAGCGCCGTTCGGACGCCTCCGGTTCCGGCTCCGGCCCCACGAGCCGGAGCCGGTGCGCCATCGCTGCCGCCTCGCCGCGCCCTGCGACTCCCAGCTTCGCCAGGATGCGGGACACGTGCACGCTGGCCGTCTTCGGCGAGATGAACAGCCGCTCCGCGATCTGACGGTTGCTGCGCCCGGCGGCGACCAGTCCGAGCACGTCGCGTTCGCGGGCCGTGAGCCCGAAGGAGTCCGCGGGGTCGCCGGGAGCCGGGTCCTGCTCCTCCCCCCGGGGCGGGTCGCCGTCCACCGCGATGCGGGCCCGTGCGGCGAGCTGTGCGGTCTCCTCCAGCAGCGCCCGGGCGCCGAGGCGCCGCGCCGTTCCGTGCGCCGCGCGCAGCATCCGGGCCGCCTCGGCACGGTCTCCGCCGTCGTCCAGCAGCGCCTCGGCCAGCCGCTGGCGGGCCTGCGCCAGCTGGAAGGGGCGCTCCAGCGGCGCGAGCGCCGCGACGGCGTCCGCCCAGCGCCGCGGGTCCGAGCGGCCCTCCGCCCGGTCGAGTTCGGCGGCGACCAGCAGCGACCACGCCGTCCACACGGGCGCCGGATGCGGAAGCCTGCGTGCCGCGACCCGCAGCCGCGCCAGCAGTTCCGCGCGGCCGTCCTCGGCGTCCGGCAGCCCCAGAAGGTCCGCTTCCGCTCTGACTGCCGTGTGCAGCAGCGGCCAGACGTACGGGTGCGTCCCGACCGGGAGGCCCTCGTCCAGCACCCGGGTCGTCTCCGCCCGCGCGGCCCGCCAGTCGCCCCGGCCGGCGGCGAGGGCGAGGGCGAACCGCCGCAACGGCAGTTCGCTCTGGGGCTCCGGCCGGCGCTGCCGCGCGTACTGCTCGGCTGCGGTGCGGCGGGCGGCCTCGACCGCGGCCAGGTCGCCCCGGTCCAGGGCGAGTTCGCCCGCGTGCACCTCCTGCGAGGCGCGCGTGTGCGGCCACACCGCGAGCTGTCGCGCCTCCTCGACGACCTCTGCCGCCTCGTCCCACCGGCCCAGCGCGTGGAGCGACTCCGCCTGGTTGCCGAGGGCGAAGGCCCGCTGGTTCCGGCGTCCGTGCGCCGCCGCGGTGCGGGCCGCGTCGGCTGCGGCGGCCACGGCCTCCTCCGACCGCCCGACGTACTCCAGTTCGGCGGCCAGGTTGGTCCCCGCGCGGATCACCAGGCCGAACTCGCCCATCCCGGCGGCCCGTTCCTGCGCGATGCCGATCTCCGCCAGCCCCGCTCCCACGTCTCCGCCCTGCACCATCAGCACACCCAGGGTGATCCGGGCGTTCTGCTCGATGTGGCGGGCCCCGACGACGCGGGCGAGGCCGACGGCCTGCAGGGCGGTGGACAGGGTGTCCGGCCCGGGATCGTGCTTCATGCCCCAGCCGGCCGCCGAGGCGAGCACCTCCGCGTGCACCGCGGAGGGCGGCAGGCCGCGCACGAGTTCCTGGGCGCGGGAGATCTCGTCCCAGCCGTCGCCCCGCGCCAGCCCTTCGGCGAGACGGGCGCGCTGCACCCAGAACCAGGCCGCGCGCAGCGGGTCGCGGCCCTCGTCGAGCAACGCCAGAGCCCGCTTGGCGACGGCCAGGGCCCGCTCCAGCTCGCCGCCCACCCGGGCCGCGACCACCGTCTCGGCGAGCAGGTCCATGAAGCGCAGCGACCCCTCTCCCGGATCGCCCGCACACGGCGGATAGACCTCGGCGTGGTCGACGGGCCGCAGCGCGGCCCGTACGTCCTCCGGGACGTCCTCCCACAGCTCGACCGCGCGCTCCAGCAGCTGGTGCTGCTCGGCGAAGGCGTGCCGGGCGCGGGCCTCCACGGAAGCGGCCAGCACCGCGGGCAGCGCCTTCGCCGCGTCACGGCCCCGGTACCAGTAGTGGGCCAGCCGGGTCGCGCGCACCTCCGCGCGGACCAGCGACGGGTCGGCCTCGAGGGCGCGGGCGTACTGCCGGCTGAGCCCGGCGCCCTCGCCGGGCAGCAGGTCCTCGCTGACGGCCTCGCGCAGCAGCGCGTGCCGGAAGCGGTAGCCGTCGCCGTCATCCGTCGGTATCAGCACGTTCGCACCGACCACCGCGCGCAGCGCGCCGCGCAGTTCGTCGGCGGGCAGCCCGCGGACGGCGGCCAGCAGCGCGTGCTCGACCGCGGAGCCGCCCTGCGCCGCGACCTGCACCACCTGCTGGGCCTCCTCGGGGAGCGCCTCGACACGGACCAGCAGCAGGTCCCTCAGGGTGTCGCTGAGCGAGCAGGTCGCGCCGTGGTGGGTCAGCTCCTCGACGAAGTACGGGTTCCCGTCGGTGCGTGCGTAGACCGACGCGACGAGGTCGCGGGGCGGCTCGGCCACGCCCTGGATTCCGGCGATCTGCGCGCGCACCTCGTCCCGGTTCAGCCGGGGCAGGTCGATGCGGCGGACCGTGCGCAGCCGGTCGGTCTCGGCGAGGAAGGGCCGCAGCGGGTGCCGCCGGTGGATGTCGTCGGCGCGATAGGTGGCCAGCAGCACCAGCCGGGACGGCGCCTGGAGCGACCGGTAGAGGTAGCCGAGGAGTTCGCGGGTGGAGCGGTCGGCCCAGTGCAGGTCCTCCAGCGCGAGGACGACCGTGCGCTCGGCGGTGAGGCGTTCGAGCAGCTGGGCGGTGAGTTCGAAGAGCCGGGCCCGGCCGTCCTCCTCGTCCCACGCCTCCCGGAGGGCCCGCCCTTCCGCGGCCGCACCCGGATGCGCGGGGGCGAGGTCGGGCAGCAGCCGGGCGAGTTCGGCTTCGCGCCCGCCCGCCGCGACGCTCAGGGCGTCCGCGCCGAGGGTGCGGTGCAGGGCGCGCAGGGCCGTGGCGAAGGGCGCGAACGGCAGGCCGTCAGCGCCGAGTTCGAGGCAGCCGCCGACCGCTGTGACGGCGCCGGCGGCGCGGGCACGGGTGAGGTACTCGTCCAGCAGGCGGGTCTTGCCGACTCCGGCCTCGCCACCGACGAGCAGCGCCTGCGGCTCGCCGGACGCCGCCCGGGCGAGCGCGTCGAGCAGGGCGGCCAGCTCCTGGGAGCGGCCGACGAAGACCGGGCTCCCGGCGATGTCGTTCAGCACGGACCCCAGCATGACACCGGACGCCGGCATCCGGGTGAGCGCGGATGCCGGCGTCCGGTCGGGGGCGGTGGCGGGTGCGGCCGTCACGACGGGCCTCAGGCCGCGTGCACGAACCGGTCGCGCAGCCGCCTCACCCGCCCCTCCGCTTCGTCGCCGAGCCGGCGCTCCCGCCGGGCGGCGCGTGCCGCGTCGGCGCGGCGCTCGGCCTCGGCCCGGCGCCGGAGGTCGGCGGCGCGGAGCAGGTGTGCGTCGGCGTACGGGTCGTAGTCCTGAGCGAGCATGTCGGGCTTCCCTCCTGGAGTGCGGAGTCCGGTTCTCCCGGACGACCTCCAGCCTCCGCCGTGAGGGGGGTGCGGCACATCGGGCGATCGACGCGTTCCGGGGGCGCCGGGGGCCTTAGTTCCGCGGGCGGAGGTCTTAGGCGGGCTGCGGGGGGCCTCAGAGCGGGCGCGGGCGGGGCTCAGCCGGAGGAGACGCGGTCCCCGTCGCGCTGGTGCGGGACGAACGCCGGCTCGTCGGCGCCCGGTTCGACGGCCTGCGGCCGTTCCGGGGGCTCAATGGTGACCCGGGGCAGGATGCGGTCCAGCCACTTCGGCAGCCACCAGTTCGCGCCGCCGAGCAGGTGCATCAGCGCGGGCACCAGGAGGGTGCGCAGCACGTACGCGTCCAGGGCGACGGCCGTCGCCAGGCCGATGCCGAACATGGCGATGATCCGGTCGCCGCTGAGCACGAACGCGCTGAAGACGGCGATCATGATGGCCGCCGCGCAGTTGATCACGCGGCCGGTCTCGGCCAGCCCCACCCGCACCGAGCGCCGGTTGTCGCCGGTACGGCGCCACTCCTCGTACATGCGGCTGACCAGGAAGACCTGGTAGTCCATGGACAGGCCGAAGAGGACCGAGATCATGATGACCGGCAGGAAGGGCTCGATCGGCCCCGCGCCTCCCAGACCCATCGCCTCGCTGCCCCAGCCCCACTGGAAGACCGCGACCACCACGCCGAACGACGCGGACACGGCCAGCACGTTCATCAGCGCCGCCTTGACCGGGATGCCGATGCTCCGGAAAGCGAGCAGGAGCAGCGCGGAACCGAGGGCGACGACGACACCGAGGAAGAGCGGCAGCTTCTCCAGGATGGTGTCGGCGAAGTCGTCGTAGCTCGCGGTCAGCCCGCCGACGTGCACGGTGAGCGGCGCCCCGTCGAGGGCCCGGGGCAGCACGTCGGCGCGCAGCCGTTCGACGAGTTGCGAGGTCCGTACGTCCTGCGGGGCCGAGTCGGGCAGCACGGTGACGGTGCCGACACCGCCGCGCTCGCTCACCGCGGGGCCGGTGACGCCGGCGACGCCCTGCGCGTCGCGCAGTGCGCCCGGCAGCCGTTCGAGCGCGGAGCGGTCCTCGGGGCCGTCGATCTCGGCGACGAGGGTGAGCGGCCCGTTGATGCCGGGCCCGAAGCCGTCGGCCCTCAGGTCGTACGCCTGCCGGGTGGGGGAACCCGCCGGGGCGGTGCCGCCGTCGGCGGTGCCCAGGTGCAGGCCGAGCACCGGCAGGGCGAGCACCACCATGAGGGCGGCGGCGAGCGCGCCGAGCACGCGGGGGCGGCGTTCGACGAACGCGGACCAGCGCGCGGCCGGTCCGGCGGTCCCCTCCTCGGCCGCCGGACCGGACCACGCCAGCCTGCGCCGCTCGCGGCGGCTGAGGGCCCGCACACCGATGACGGAGAGGAGGGAGGGCAGCAGGGTGATCGAGGCGAGCACGGCGAGCAGCACGGTCACCGAGGCGGCGACCGCGACGCCGACGAGGAAGTCCAGACGCAGCACGAGCATGCCGAGCAGGGCGATGCACACGGTGGCGCCGGCGAAGATCACGGCCCGGCCGGCGGAGGAGACGGCGTCCTCGGCGGCCTCGGCGACGGTGAGTCCGCGGCGCAGCCCGCGCCGGTGCCGGGTGACGATGAACAGGGCGTAGTCGATGCCCACGCCGAGTCCGATCAGGGTGCCCAGCATGGGTGCGAAGTCGGCCAGCGTCATGACGTGCCCGAGCAGGCCGGTGACCAGGTAGGCGGTGCCGACGCTGACCACGGCGGTGATCAGCGGCAGCAGCATGGCCGCCAGGGAGCCGAAGGCGAAGAGCAGCACCACGGCCGCGGCGGCGACGCCGATGGCCTCGCTGAGGCGGGTGGAACCGGTGTCGGCCTCCGGGACGTTCGCACCGCCGACGGCCGTCCGGAGGCCGGGGACGTCCTCGGCCGCGGCCGCGGCCAGGTCGGCGACGCGTGCGGTGTCCGCCTGCGGCACCTCCTCCACGGCCGGGTCGAAGTGCACCGTGGCATAGGCGGTCTCACCGTCACGACTGATCCGGTCGTCCGCGCGGGGGTTCTCGGCGTAGGGGCTGGTGACGCCGGAGACGGTGGGGACGTCCGCGATCTGCCGGAGCGCCTGCCCCATCCGTTCCCGCACGGCCGGTTCGCGGACCCCGCCCCCGTCCCGGTCGGCGGGCACGTGCCACACCACGGTGTCGCTCTCGCCGGCGGTGTCGGGAAAACCCTGGCGCAGCAGGTCCTGGGCGCGGGAGGACTCGGTGCCGGAGACGCCGTAGTCGCTGGTGTACGCGGTCCCGACGGCGGTGACGGCGGCCGCGGTGCCGGCGAGGGCGAGGAGCCACAACGCGGCGACGACGAGGCGGCGTCGCAGACACCAGCGGGCGAGAGCGGCCATACCGTGTGCTTTCCTGGATTTTCCGATTGCGGTTCCCCAGGGTCGTACTGTGCCATCCGGACGTGATCGTTTGCGGCTTTCGTGCCGCTCGTCACACGTGCCGTCCGACACGGCTTCCCCCGGA
This sequence comes from Streptomyces hazeniae, assembly GCF_031845485.1. Lineage (NCBI taxonomy): Bacteria > Bacillati > Actinomycetota > Actinomycetes > Kitasatosporales > Streptomycetaceae > Streptomyces > Streptomyces hazeniae. Next base: position 37,902 of record NZ_JAVREQ010000005.1, on the reverse strand, counting down.
CCCGCACGGGGCGGAATCCGGGGGAAGACGGGCGAAGCCGGGCGAAGCGCCCCTTCCGGCGGAGGTCAGGCCGTGGCGCCGAGCTGGGCGATCGCCTCGTCGACGGAGACGGTCGCGTCCGCGTCCTCGCCGGGGCGGCGCCCGCGCACCGGGCGGGCGCGGGTGACCGTGGACACCGCATGCGAGTCCGCGTCGACGCGGGAGTCCTGCTCCAGGAAGACCAGCCCGCCGGAGGTCTCGTCACGCAGGGCCGAGAGCAGCGCGGGCGAGTGCGTGGTCGCGATGAGCTGGCGGAAGCCGCTGACCTGCGTGGCCCGGCGGGTCAGGTCGTCGTACTCGTCGACCCCGCGGCGCAGCCGCCGCACCAGCTCCGGCAGCCGGGACGGGTGCAGGCCGTTCTCCAGCTCCTCGACGGCCAGAACGCCGGCCCGCCGGGCGTCGTACCAGGCGGCGAGGAGCGCGAGCACGCGGAGCGTGCCGCCGGACAGCATCGGCGGCGACGTCCAGCCGGTGTGGCTGAACAGCACGTCGAAGTCGTACTCGCCGCGCCGCTCGTCGAACAGCGGCCGGATGCCGTCGGTCTCGGGGATCAGCGCGGCGAGGTCCGCCTCCATGGCGCTGCGCTCGTCACGGCCGACGCGGTGCAGCACGGCGGCCAGGTTGCCGCCGTCCGCCTGGAGCGGCGCGACCTCGCTGCCGCCGAACGGCCTGCGCAGCGCGGCCGGGTCGAGGGCGATGGGCTGCCAGGTGGCGCACTCGCGGTGCAGCAGGGCCAGCAGTTCGGCGCCGTCCCGGCCCGCCCCGGCGGACTCGGCGTCCAGCGACACCCAGTCGGTGCCGGTGCGCTTGAGGAACTTCTCGCGCGCCTCGGACAGCGCGGCCTTCAGCTCCTCGGGCATGCCCAGGCGGCCCATCCAGCCGGTGCGGTCCATGCTGCTGACCCAGACGCTGGCGCGCACCGGCAGCGGCGTCGCACGGGACGACTCGGGCGGCCGCGTGTCGCGCTCCACCTCCAGCCACACGACCATCGGCAGCGGACCGTCGGCGGACGGCACGATCATGCCGACCTTGATGCTCATCACGGTGGAGGAGTACGTGCCGTCGCTGCCGGCGGCGTGGTGGAACAGGTGCCGCGGGGCGAGCGGCGGGTCGGTGCCCAGCGACGAGGGGAAGCCGCTGGTGACGGCCTTGCGGACGAAGTCCAGCGCGTCCAGCAGGTTGGACTTCCCCGAACCGTTGGTGCCCATGAGCACCGTGCACGGGTGTACGTCCAACTCGAAATTCAGAAACGACTTGAACCCGTCGATCTCCACCCGGGTGATCACGTTTCCACCTCCTCCTTACGGACCTGCGCGGACAGCCACCGCCACCCTAGCCCCCGGAGTGGCGGAAGGGCGGCTCCGCTGCTGCGGAGCCGCCCTCGACCGGCGTTCTCGTACGCGTCGCCGAAGCGTCAGCCCTCGACTTCGAGCTTCTCAATGATCAGCTCGCGCACGCGCGCGGCGTCGGCCTGGCCGCGGGTGGCCTTCATGACCGCGCCCACGAGGGCCCCGGCCGCCGCGACCTTGCCGCCGCGGATCTTGTCCGCGATCGCCTGGTTGCCCTCGATGGCCTCGTCGACGGCCTTGCCCAGTGCGCCCTCGTCGGAGACGACCTTGAGGCCGCGCTTGTCCACGACCTCGTCCGGGCCGCCCTCGCCTGCGAGGACGCCCTCGATGGTCTGCCGCGCGAGTTTGTCGTTGAGCGACCCCTCGGCGACCAGCGCGCAGAGCCGGGCGACCTGCTCGGGCGTGATGGGCAGGTCGCCGAGTTCGGCCTCCTGCTCGTTGGCACGGCGGGCGAGTTCGCCCATCCACCACTTGCGCGCCTGGTCGGACGGGGCACCGGCGTCGATGGTGGCGACGATCAGGCCGACCGCGCCCGCGTTGAGCACCGACTGCATCTCGTGCTCGGAGATGCCCCACTCCTCGCGCAGCCGGTTGCGGCGCACGCGCGGCAGTTCGGGCAGCTCGGCGCGGAGCTTCTCCACCCACTCACGGGACGGGGCGACCGGGACGAGGTCGGGCTCCGGGAAGTACCGGTAGTCCTCCGCCTCCTCCTTGACCCGGCCGGAGGTGGTCGAGCCGTCCTCCTCGTGGAAGTGGCGGGTCTCCTGCACGATCGCCTGGCCGCCGCCGAGCACGGCCGCGTGCCGCTGCACCTCGAAGCGGACCGCCCGTTCGACGGACCGCAGCGAGTTGACGTTCTTGGTCTCGGAGCGGGTGCCGAACGTCTCCCGGCCGTGCGGGCGCAGCGACAGGTTGACGTCGCAGCGCATCTGGCCCATCTCCATGCGGGCCTCGGAGACGTCCAGCGCACGGATGAGTTCGCGCAGTTCGGCCACGTACGCCCTGGCGACCTCGGGGGCGCGCGCGCCGACGCCGGTGATCGGCTTGGTGACGATCTCGATCAGCGGGATGCCGGCCCGGTTGTAGTCCAGCAGCGAGTGCGAGGCGCCGTGGATACGGCCGGTCGCGCCGCCGATGTGGGTGGACTTGCCGGTGTCCTCCTCCATGTGGGCGCGCTCGATCTCCACGCGGAAGACCTCGCCGTCCTCCAGCTGGACGTCGAGGTAGCCGCCGAAGGCGATCGGCTCGTCGTACTGGGAGGTCTGGAAGTTCTTCGGCATGTCCGGATAGAAGTAGTTCTTCCGGGCGAAGCGGCACCACTCGGCGATCTCGCAGTTCAGCGCGAGACCGATCCGCACGGCGGACTCGACGCCGGTCGCGTTGACGACCGGCAGCGAGCCGGGCAGCCCCAGACAGGTGGGGCAGGTCTGGGTGTTGGCGTCCGCGCCCAGGGCGGTGGAGCACCCGCAGAACATCTTGGTCCTGGTGCCGAGCTCGACGTGCACCTCGAGCCCCATCACGGGGTCGAATTCGGCCAGGGCGTCCTCGTAGGACACCAGTTCAGTGACGGTCACGGAAATTCAAGCCTCTCAGTCGAGGACGTCGTCCACGACGTCTTCCAGGTCCAGGCGGCGCAGTTCGCGGACGAGCAGCGCGACGCCCGTGACGATGCCGGCGGCCGACACGGCCACGTCGACGAGCTGGAGGGTGTCACCCTCCGCGCGGGCCTGCTTGGCACGCTTCACGGTGCCCACGACGCCGAACAGCGAGGTGGCGATGGAGATGTACATGCCGGTCCGGGACTTCTTGAATCCCTTGGCCTTCTGCAGCTTTCCACTCACAGCGACGGAGCCTCCTCGAGCAACGGGTGTCCCCAACGTGCCTGGTACGCGGCCTCGACGGCGGCACCGACACGGTAGAGACGGTCATCGGCCATGGCGGGTGCGACGATCTGCAGCCCCACCGGGAGCCCGTCCTCCGGCGCCAGGCCGCAGGGCAGCGACATCGCGGCGTTGCCGGCCAGGTTGGACGGGATGGTGCACAGGTCCGCGAGGTACATCGCCATCGGGTCGTCGGCCCGTTCGCCGATCGGGAAGGCGGTGGTCGGGGTCGTCGGCGAGACGAGCACGTCGACCTGCTCGTACGCCTTGTCGAAGTCCCGCGTGATGAGGGTGCGGACCTTCTGCGCGGAGCCGTAGTAGGCGTCGTAGTAGCCGGAGCTGAGCGCGTAGGTGCCCAGCATCACGCGGCGCTTCACCTCGTCGCCGAAGCCGGCCTCGCGGGTCAGCGCGGTCACGTCCTCGGCGGAACGGGTGCCGTCGTCGCCCACACGGAGGCCGTAGCGCATCGCGTCGAAGCGGGCCAGGTTGGACGAGCACTCGCTCGGCGCGATCAGGTAGTAGGCGGCCAGGGCCTTGGTGAAGGACGGGCAGGAGACCTCGACGACGTCGGCGCCCAGTTCCTTCAGCAGCTCGACGGCCTCGTCGAAGCGCTGCATCACGCCGGCCTGGTAGCCCTCGCCGCGGAACTCCTTCACGACGCCGACGCGCAGGCCCTCGACGCCGCCGTTCCTCGCGGCTTCGACGACGTCCGGGACCGGCTGGTCGATGGAGGTCGAGTCCATCGGGTCGTGGCCCGCGATGACGCTGTGCAGCAGCGCCGCGTCCAGCACCGTGCGGGCGCACGGACCGCCCTGGTCGAGGGAGGAGGAGAAGGCGACCATGCCGTAGCGGGAGACGCCGCCGTAGGTCGGCTTGACGCCGACCGTGCCGGTGACGGCGGCGGGCTGGCGGATCGAGCCGCCGGTGTCCGTGCCGATCGCCAGCGGCGCCTGGTAGGAGGCGAGCGAGGCGGACGAGCCGCCTCCGGAGCCGCCGGGGATGCGGGTCAGGTCCCACGGGTTGCCGGTCGGGCCGTAGGCGCTGTTCTCGGTCGAGGACCCCATGGCGAACTCGTCCATGTTGGTCTTGCCGAGGATGACCACGTCCGCCTCCTTGAGGCGGCGGGTCACGGTGGCGTCGTACGGCGGGATCCAACCCTCGAGGATCCTGGACCCGACGGTCGTGGGGATGCCCGCGGTGGTGAAGATGTCCTTCAGGGCGAGGGGCACGCCGGCCAGCGGGCCGAGCTTCTCGCCGCGTTCCCGCTTCGCGTCGACCTCGCGCGCCTGGGCGAGCGCGCCCTCGCGGTCCACGTGCAGGAAGGCGTGCACCTTCTCGTCGACGGCGTCGATCCGGGCCAGGTGGGCCTCGGCGACCTGGACCGCGGTGACCTCGCCGGAGGCGATCTTCGCGGCGATCTCCGCGGCGGTGAGCTTGATCAGTTCACTCATGGCGGTCAGTCCTCCCCCAGGATCTGCGGCACCTTGAAACGCTGCTGCTCCTGCGCGGGCGCGCCGGAGAGCGCCTGCTCGGGCGTCAGGCTCGGACGGACCTCGTCCGGGCGCATGACGTTGGTCAGCGGCAGCGGGTGGGAGGTCGGCGGTACGTCCTCGTCGGCGACGTCGGACACGGCGGCGACGGCGCCGATGATGTCGTCGAGCTGTCCGGCGAAGTGGTCGAGCTCTTCGTCCTTCAGCTCCAGACGTGCCAGCCGGGCGAGGTGGGCGACCTCCTCGCGCGTGATGCCAGGCATGCGGATCCTCGAGGGTGAGTTGCGTGTGGTGGGCTCCGCCCAATCCTATGGCGACCGCGGCCTGTGGCCTAAACCGTTTGCCCCGGCGGCGGCTCCCCGACGTGGCGGGAGCGCCGTCGGCCGCCGGCGCGCACCGGGTGGCCGCCGCGGACACGGCACGTGCGCAGGTGCGGGTGCGGCTCGGCCGGCGCCGGTCGACCGGTGCCCTCGGCGGGCGCCGGCCGTCAGAGGGCCGGCTGGTCGGCGCCGCGGAGGGGCGCGGCCGGGAGGGCGCGGGGCTCCGCGGGGCCGGCGCCGCGCGAGCGCAGCCATGCGGTGGCCTCCGCGGGCGGCATGGCCGCGGCCACCAGCCACCCCTGCACCGCGTCGCAGCGCAGGTCACGCAGCCGCTCCCACGTCTCGTCGTCCTCGACGCCCTCGGCGACGACCTGCAGCCCGAGCGAGTGCGCGAGGTCGACCGTGCAGCGCACGATCTCCGCGTCCTCGGGGTCGACGGCGAGGCGGGCCACGAACGAGCGGTCGATCTTGAGTTCGCCGACCGGGAGCCGCCGCAGGTGGACCAGCGACGAGTAGCCGGTGCCGAAGTCGTCGAGCGACATGCGCACCCCGTGGCCGACGAGGGCGGCGAGGGTGTCGGCGGCCCGCTGGGGCTCCTCCAGCAATACGTGCTCGGTGATCTCCAACTGCAGGGCTCTGGGCGGTACGCCGTGCCGGGCGAGGCGGGCGGCGACGGCGCCGGCGAAGCCGGGGCTGCGCACGTCGCGCGGGGAGACGTTCACGGCGACCGGCACGGTGAGTCCGGCGGCGCGCCAGCGGGCGACCTGCGCCAGCGCGGTCTCCAGCACGTACTCGGTGAGCCGCGGCATCAGGCCGGACGTCTCGGCGATCGCTATGAACTCGTCCGGGGGGACCCGGCCGCGGTCCGGGTGCGTCCAGCGGACCAGGGCCTCCAGGCCGAGGACGCGGCCGTCGAAGCCGACCTTGGGCTGGTAGTGGAGTTCGACCTCGCCGGCGTCCAGGGCGCGGCGCAGGTCGGCGAGGAGCCCGAGGCGGTCGGGGGTGTTGCCGTCGCGGGTGGCCTCGTACACCTCGACGCCGGAGCGGTCGCGCTTGGCCTCGTACATGGCGACGTCGGCACGCCGCAGCAGCCCCTCGGCCTCCTGGGCGTGCTCGGGGAAGACGGCGACGCCGGCGCTGGCCTCGAGGACGAGGGTGAGCCCGTCCAGGTCGAGCGGGGAGCCGAGCGCGCCGACCACGTGGCGGGCGACGCGCTGGGCGCTGGTGGTGGAATCGACCCTCGGCAGCAGGACGGCGAACTCGTCGCCGCCGAGCCGGGCCGCCTCGGCACCGCGCGGCAGGACGGTGCGGAGCCGGTCGGCGATCTGGAGCAGCAGCCGGTCCCCCGCGGGGTGGCCGAGGGTGTCGTTGACGGAACGGAACCGGTCGAGGTCGATGAGCAGCAGCGCGGTGCGGGTCTCCGCGCGGCGGGCCTCGCCGAGCGCGGACCGGGCGCGCTGCATCAGCCACTGGCGGTTGGGGAGACCGGTGAGCGGGTCGCGGAGCTGTTCCTCGGCGCGGGCGCGGGCGATCCACAGGGTGGAGTCGAGGGCGATCAGCGGGACGGCGAACAGCGGCAGCACCAGCGGCATGTGGACGCCGACGACCACGATCAGCGGGGAGATGCCGAGTAAGGCGACGACGACCAGGCCCTGCCTCAGCAGCGCGGTGCGGGCGCAGCCGACGAGGTCGGCGGCCGGGGAGGCGAAGCAGCACCACAGCAGGGCCCGGCTGAGGAGCAGGTAGACGGTGGCGGCGCCGACGAGTTCGGGCACCGCGTAGGCGTCCCAGTCGGCAGGCGTCCACGGGTCCTCGACGGAGGCGCTGACCTGGAAGAGCCCCAGCGTGAGGGCGGCTCCGCCGACGGCGAGGATGTCCGAGGCACCGTGGACCAGCGCCTGGCGCCACCGGTGCAGGCGGGCGGCACCGACCAGGGTGACGACTGCCAGGGACACCAGCACCGAGGGCACCCAGCCGTACAGCAGCAGGATGGCCAGGGTGAGGGCGGCGCCGGAGCCGGTGCCGCCCCACCACCGGTCACGTCCGAGGGCGACGAGATGCACCACCACGAGGCCGGTGAGGATCGCGAACGACCAGCCGGCGGCACCGTCGGGAAAGAGGGCGTGTCCGCCGTGCAGCACCCGGTACACGCCGGCCGCGAGGGCGACGGCCGCGACGCCGACCACGGCGGGCGCCACACCGGGCATGCCGAACGGGAAGACGCGCCGCAGCCATGACACGGTCTCGGCACCGCGGGGTTCCTGCATGCCCGTCCCTCTCACGACCGTCCGCGCCTGACGCCGCCACGACAGGCTCACCGTTCAACAGTAGGCCGGAACTGGCTGCCAGGGGCACCGATCTGCCGCGGTTGCCCGAATGCCGTCCGGTCGTGGACTCCCCTCTGGTATAGGCCGATCGGGTGGTGTCCAAACCTCGTTGCGCGAGCTGCCGCCTGCCGGCGCCCCGCCGGGCCGGGCACCGGCGAACGCGCAGGCGGCACGGGCATGCGGGCGGGCTATTCGGGTGGCGCCTGGGCCGCCTCCCGGGCGGCGTCGGCACCTTGGGCCAACAGGACGGCGAAGCCGTCCTCGTCGAGAATCGGCACCTTCAACTGGACCGCCTTGTCATATTTTGAGCCAGGGTTATCACCCACAACGACGAATCCGGTCTTCTTGGAGACCGACCCGGACACCTTGGCGCCCTGCTGCTGCAGGGCCTCCTTGGCGCCGTCCCGGGTGTGCGAGGCGAGGGTGCCCGTGACCACCACGGTGATCCCCTCCAGGGCCCGGACGCCCTCGTCGCCCTCGGGCCGCTCCTCCTCCATCCGCACGCCCGCGGCGCGCCAGCGCTCCACGATCTCGCGGTGCCAGTCCTCCGCGAACCAGTCCTTCAGCGAGGCCGCGATGGTCGGCCCGACGCCCTCGGTGGCCGCCAGCTCCTCCTCGCTCGCCGCCATGATGCGGTCCAGCGACCGGAACTCGCGGGCCAGGGCTTCCGCCGCGACCGGACCGACGTGCCGGATGGACAGCCCGGTGATGATGCGGGCCAGCGGCCGCCGCTTCGCCTCCTCGATCTTCTCCAGCAACGCGAGGGTGTTGCGCTTCGGCTCGCCCTGCTTGTTGGCGAAGAAGGTGACGACCTTCGCCTCGCCGGTGTCGGGGTCGCGCTTGGGGAGTCCGGTGTCCTGGTCCAGGACGTGCGACCGGATCGGCAGCAGCTCCTCGACGGTCAGCTCGAACAGGCCGGACTCGTCGCGCAGCGGCGGCTCGGCCGGCTCCAGCGGCTGCGTCAGCGCGGTGGCCGCGACGTAGCCGAAGTGCTCGATGTCCAGCGCCTTGCGGCCCGCGAGGTAGTAGATCCGCTCACGGAGCTGGGCCGGGCAGAACCGGGCGTTGGGGCAGCGCAGGTCGACGTCGCCCTCCTTCATCGGGCGCAGCGCCGTCCCGCAGTCCGGGCACTCGGCGGGCATCACGAAGGGGCGCTCCGAGCCGTCCCGCAGGTCGGCGACCGGGCCGAGGATCTCCGGGATGACGTCACCGGCCTTGCGCAGCACCACGGTGTCCCCGATGAGGACACCCTTGGCCTTCACCACGTCCTGGTTGTGCAGGGTGGCGAACTCGACCTCGGAGCCGGCGACGGTGACCGGTTCGACCACGGCGAACGGCGTGACCCGGCCGGTGCGGCCGACGCCCACCCGGATGTCGAGCAGCCTGGTGTTGACCTCCTCGGGGGCGAACTTCCAGGCGATGGCCCAGCGCGGCGCGCGGGAGGTGGAGCCGAGCCGGCCCTGGAGCGGGATCTCGTCCAGCTTCACCACGACGCCGTCGATCTCGTGTTCGACGGAGTGGCGCCGGTCGCCGTACTCGGTAATGAACGTCCGCACCCCCGCCAGGTCGTCGACCACCCGGATGTGCGGGGAGACCGGCAGGCCCCAGCCGCGCAGCAGGTCGTACGCCTCGGAGAGCCGGTCGATGCGGAAGCCGTCGCGGGCGCCGATGCCGTGCACCACCATGTGCAGCGGGCGGGACGCGGTGACCCGCGGGTCCTTCTGCCGCAGCGAGCCGGCCGCGGCGTTCCGCGGATTGGCGAACGGCTTGTCACCGGCCTCCACCAGCCGGGCGTTGAGCTCCTGGAAGCCCTCCATCGGGAAGAAGACCTCGCCGCGCACCTCGACCAGGGCGGGAACGTCCGCGCCGGTGAGCCGCTGCGGGATGTCCGCGATGGTGCGGACGTTCGGCGTGATGTCCTCGCCGGTCCGGCCGTCGCCGCGGGTCGCGGCGCGCGTGAGACGGCCGTGCTCGTAGGTGAGGTTGACGGCGAGGCCGTCGATCTTCAGCTCGCACAGGAAGCGGTACGGCACGCCCTCCAGCTCGCGCGCCAGCCGGTCGCCCCAGCTCTCCAGCTCGTCCGCGTCGAAGGCGTTGTCCAGGGAGAGCATCCGCTCCCGGTGCGCGACCTCGGTGAACTCCGTCTCGTACTGCCCGGCGACCTTCTGCGTGGGCGAGTCGGGCGTGCGCAGCCCCGGGTGCTCCTCCTCGAGGGCCTCCAGCGTGCGCAGCAGCCGGTCGAACTCGGCGTCGCTGACGACCGGCGCGTCCTTGACGTAGTAACGGAAGCGGTGTTCCTCGATCTGCTCCGCGAGCAGCTGGTGCTCCTCACGCTTTTCGGCGGGGATGCCGCTCTGCTCCGACTGCTGTGCGCCGACCACCGTCTCGTCCTCCCGTGCGTCCCGTAGCCCCGTCACTCAGGGTTGTCAGCGAGTGATCTCGCGGCCCGTACGCAGTGCTCCAGGGCGGCCCGCGCGTACGCCGGGGAGGCGCCCGCGAGACCGCACGCCGGAGTGACCGTCACCGACTCCGTCAGCAGAGCCGGCGACAGCCCCAGCCTGCGCCACAGCGACCTGACACCCATGACGCTACTCGCCGGGTCGGACAACGACGCGGCATCCGCGCCGTCGCCCGGGACGACGCCGGCGAAGAGCGCCGTGCCCGCCTCGGCGGCCTCGCCGATCGCGTCCTCGACACTCTCCGTGTCCGTGCCGCCCGACGTGAGCCGGCCGAAGTCGAACGACACGCCCGCCGCACCGGCCCGGCGCAGGAGCGCGAACGGCACCTCCGCGGCGCACGAGTGCACGACCACCGGCCCGTCGTGCACCCCCACGAGGTCGCGCAGCGTCCCCTCCACCACGGCCCGGTCCACCGCCCGGTAGGTGCGGTAGCCGCTCGCGGTGGGCACCCGTCCGCGCAGCACGGCGGCCAGCGACGGCTCGTCAAGCTGGAGCACCAGACGCCCGTCCGGCACGCGTCGCCGCAGGTCGTCGAGGTGCGCGCGCACACCCTCGGCGAGTGAGGCGGCCAGGTCCCGGCAGGCACCGGGGTCGGTGAGCATCGCCTCGCCCCCGCGCAGCTGGAGGGCGGCGGCAAGCGTCCACGGCCCCACCACGGAGACCTTCAGGGCGCCGGTGTGGCCCTGGGTGAACTCCTCCAGGGCGTCCAGGTCCTCGCGCAGCCAGGCCCGGGCCCGGCGGGTGTCCCGCCCCGGCCGGTCGGCCAGGCGCCAGCCGCTGGGCTCCAGCTGCGCGTACAGCTCGGCGAGCATCCCGGCGGTCCGGCCGGTCATGTCGGCGCCGGGACCGCGCGCGGGCAGTTCGGGCAGGTACGGCAGCGCCTCCAGCGTGCCCGTGACGGCCTTCGCGGTCTCGCGCGCGTCGCCGCCGGGCATCGAGCCGATACCGGTCGCCGCGCCCGGACCCCACACGTGTCCGGCGGTGCGGTCGGGCGCGCTCATGCGGTCGGGCGCACGGACAGGTCGGTGACCTCGCTGCCGCGCGGCAGGTCCAGGGCGGTGAGCAGGGTCGTGGCGACCGCGTCCGGGGTGATCCAGCGCTCCGGGTCGTAGTCCCTGCCCTCCTGCCGGTGCACCTTCTCCTGCATCGGCGTGGCCGTGCGGCCGGGGTACACGGAGGTGACGCGCAGGCCGTTGCCGCTCTCCTCCCAGCGCAGCGCGTCCGCGAGCGCCTTCAGGCCGTGCTTGCTCGCCGCGTACGCCCCCCACTCGCCGTTCGTTCGCAGGCCGGCGCCGGAGTTGACGAACAGCACATGGCCCTGGGCCAGGCGGAGTTGCGGCAGCAGCAGCCGGGTCAGCTCCGCCGGCGCCACCAGGTTGGCGGCCAGCGTGGCGTTCCAGACCTTCGGCGTCAGGTCGCCCACCGACCCCAGCTCGACCACGCCGGCGATGTGCTGGAGCGAGTCCAGCCGGTCGGGCAGCGTCTGGTGGCTCAGCGCCCAGGACAGCCGCTCCGGCTCGGCGAGGTCGCCGACGACGGTGTGCGCGCCGGGGAACGCGGCGGCCAGTTCCTTCGCGCGGCCCGCGTCGCGGGCGAGCAGCCACAGCACGTCGCCGCGGTCCAGCAGACGGCGGGCGACGGCGGCGCCGATGCCGGAGCCGGCTCCGGTGATCAGGTGGGTGGCGGGGGAGGTGTGGGTCGACATGCCGACATCGTCCCTCACGCGCCGAGCGCGGCGACGGCCGCCTCGGCGTCGTCGGCGAAGGTGACCAGGCCCGGCAGCGGCACCGGCAGGAAGCCCTCTGCGTCCATCCGTTCCATCTGCCGCCGCAGACCGTCGTAGAAGCCGGCGGTGTTGAGCACCACGACCGGCTTGCCGTGCATCCCGTGCTTCTTGAGCTCGAGGATGTCCGTCGCCTCGTCCAGGGTGCCGGTACCGCCGACCATCACCACCACGGCGTCGGCACGTTCCAGCAGCAGCGCCTTCCGTTCCGCCAGCGTCGCCGTGATGGTCATCTCGTCGGCGGCGTGCCGCGCCTTGTGGTGGAGGAACTCCACGGAGATGCCCACCAGCCGCCCGCCGGCGCCCTGCACGCCGTCGGCGACCACCTTCATCAGGCCGCAGTCGCTTCCTCCCCACACCAGCGTGTGTCCGCGCTTGCCGATAAGCTCGGCGAACTCGCGTGCCGCGCCGGTGTAGACCTCGTCGAGCTCGGCGGCGGAGCAGAAGACGCAGATGTTCAGCGGCCGCAGACCCTGCGGGGGCTTCAGGGGGGAGGCACTGTCCGTGGAGACCATGGACAGCAGCGTAGGCGTGCCGGCGGCGCCGCGCCGCCACATGGTGGTGTGCGGGGACAACGCGCTGGCCCAGCGGCTCACCCGGGAACTCGCCGTCGTGTACGAGCAGCGGGTCATCGTGGTGCTGCCGTCGTTGCGCGGCGGTGACCACGGGCCGCAGATCGCGGCCCTCGTCGGCGACCCGGCCACCTCCGTCACCGCCGTCGAGGCACGTGTGCCGGACGACGCGGCGCTGCGCGCCGCCGGGGTCGCGGAGGCCGCCGCGCTCGCCCTCACCTCGGGCGACGACCAGCTCAACGTGCACATCGCGCTGCGCGCACGGCGGCTCAATCCGCGGCTGCGGCTGGTCATCCGGATGTTCAACCGGACGCTGGGCGACTACCTGGAGAACCTCCTGGACCGCGCCGTCGAGGTCGCGCACCCGGAGCTGGACCCCTCCGCCGTCGACGCCTCCACCACCGTGCTGTCCGACTCCGACACCGCCGCGCCGTCGCTGGTGGCCGCGGCCGTGGTCGGCAGCGACAAGATCGTCCACGCCGACGGGATGCTCCTGCGGGCCAAGGAACGCGCGCTGGGGGCCGTCTCACGCCCCGGCGGCCGGGGCGACCGCGAGCCCCTGTGCACCCTGGCGCTGCTCCCCGAGGGCGGGCGGCGGCGCGGCGCCCGGGCGAGGCAGTACGCAGCGGAGGACGCGGCCGAGGAGGACGTGGACGGGGTCGGCCCCGTCCTGCTGCCCGACGAGGCCGAACTGCAGGGCCTCGCGCCCGGCCGCGGCGCCGTCGTGCTGGAGGCCATCACGCCCCGCGACCGGCCCAACCCGGCCACCGGGCGCCTCCCCCGGTTACCCGCCGTCCGCGACCTGGGCACCCTGTTCTCCCCGCGGCTGCGGTTCTCCCTCGGCACCATGGCCCTCCTGGTCACGGTGCTCGCCGGACTCAACTGGCGCTTCGGGCAAGGCGGTCCGCTGCACGCCGCGTACCTCACGCTGCTCGACTTCCTGGCCATCAACGAGCCCAACGTCAAGGAGCCCGACCCGCAGCAGGTCCTGCAACTCCTCGCCAGCTTCGCGGGGCTGATGATGCTGCCCCTGCTGCTGGCGGTCGTGCTGGAGAGCTACGGCGCCTTCCGCAGGGCCACCTCGCTGCGCAGTCCCCCGCGCGGGCTCTCCGGCCACGTGGTGCTGCTCGGCCTCGGCAAGGTCGGCACCCGGGTGCTGGACCGGCTGCTCGAACTCGACATCCCCGTCGTCTGCATCGAACGCGACCCCGAGGCGCGGGGCATCGCGCTCGCCCGGTCGCGGCGGGTGCCGACGTTGATCGCGGACGTCACCGAGGACGGCGGCGTGCTGGAGGAGGCGCGGATAAAGCGCGCCCGCGCGCTGCTCGCGCTCACCAGCGACGACGGCACCAACCTGGAGGCCGTGCTGTACGCACGCCAGGTCAAGCCCGAACTGCGTGTCGCGATGCGGCTGTTCGACGACGAGTTCGCGCTCACCGTGTACCGGACGCTGCGCGACACCTACCCGCTGGCGCAGACCAGGAGCCGCTCCGTGTCCGCGCTGGCCGCGCCCGCGTTCGCCGGCGCCATGATGGGCCGGCAGGTGCTCGGGGCGATCCCGGTCGGGCGCCGGGTCCTGGTCTTCGCCGCCGTCGACGTCCGGGGCAATCCGCTCCTGGAGGGCCGTACGGTCGCCGAGGCCTTCCGGCGCGACGCATGGCGGGTGCTGGCGCTCGACGTCATGGAACGCTCCCGCGAGGGCACACCCCGCCCGGCCCACGCCCCGGGGACCGCTCCGGCGGGTGCGAGCGACGACGGCGCGTCGCACGCGGTCGGCGTCGGCGAGCTGACCTGGCGGCTGCACCCGGGCTACGTGCTGCGGCCGGACGACCGGGTGGTCGTGGCCGCCACGCGGCAGGGCCTCGCGACGCTGCTCGCCGGGGCGCCGCCCGAAGCGCATGCCGCCGCCGCGGCCGAGCCTCCTGGCCTCCCCCGCCAGCCCCGGCCCTGACCGCCCTCCGCCGTCGTGACCGGACACCGCGACGGCGGGGCGGGGCGGGGCCGGGGGATCAGCGGCGGAAGTGGAGGATGCCCCAGGTGAGGTCGGCGGCGCGCCCGCCGCGGACCCAGTCGGCGAGCCCTTTCTTCATCCGCGTCAGATAGTCCGCGCTGACCTTCGTGCCCAGGCCCTCCGCCTCCTGGCGTTCGGTCTCCTCCAGCACGCGCGCGTAGTGGCGGACCAGTTGCTCGCGGTATTCGGCGAAGCCGCCGTCGTCGCCCACCGGCGTGAAGCCGAGCTTCGCCAGCTCGCGGCGGTAGAAGCCGGGTGATCCCATCGTGTCGAGGTGGATGCGGTCCAGGACCGGCTGCAGCCGGGTCTTGGGCACGCCGTCGGCGGCCATCGGGTCCGTGAAGATCAGCTGCCCTCCCGGCCGCAGCACGCGCGCCGCCTCCTGGAGGACCCGCAGCCGGTTGCCGCTGTGCAGGAACGCGTCCTGCGACCAGACCACGTCGACGCTCGCGTCCTCGAACGGGATGGCCTCGAAGGAGCCGTCGACGACGTCGATCCGGTCGTCGAGGCCGCGTTCCGCGTTCAGCGCGCGGTGCCGCGCGTTCTCCACCTCGCTGAGGTTGAGCGCCAGCACCCGGCACCCGAACTCCGTCGCGAGGTGGCGCGCGCTGCCCCCGAACCCGGAGCCGAGGTCGAGGACCACCGTGCTCTCCCCCAGGCCCGTCCCCGCCTCCTCCCCGGCCGGGCCCAGCCGCGCGGCCATCCGCGCGACCGTGCGCCGGCTCGCGTCGGCTATCGGCTCGTCGGGGTGCTCGTAGAGGCCGATGTGGATGTCCTCGCCGCCCCACACCGAGGCGTAGAACGCGTCGGCGTCCGCCGAGTTGTAGTAGCTGCGGGCGGTGGTCACCGCCGGCGAGTAGGCGGCGCCGAGGTCTGCGGTGTCCATCCGGTACTCCTTCTCCGCGACATGGACGAAGAAATCGGGCTGTTCCTCACGGTAGGTGTGCTGGAAGTCGCCGTACGTCTCGACGTGCTGGAATCCGACCTCCGTCATGAGCCGCCGCGTGTAGTCCTTCCGCAGCGGAAACATGTTGAGGTGGTAGACCGAGTCGTCGGGGAAGGTGTACCGCATGCGGCACAGTCCGTCGTCGAGGTATTCCGGTTCCACCGCGACGTCCTCGCCGCAGTAGTAGTAGGTGTGTTTCGTGGAGAATCCGCGGTCGAGCATCGCGTCGTAGTTGCGCTGATCGAGAACGAGAATTCCGTCGTGTTTCAGCATGGCGTAGAACTCGGCCAGCGCCCTGCGCCGGTCGCGTTCGGAGAAGAGGTGCGTGAAGGAGTTGCCGAGACACACGATCGCGTCGTACTGGCCGTGCACGTCGCGGTTGAGCCAGCGCCAGTCGGCCTGCACGACGCGCAGGATGTGGTTCCCGTAGCGTACGCCGTTGTCGAACGCCTGGGCCAGCATGTCCGCGCTGCCGTCGGCGCTGACCGTCTCGAATCCCGCGTCGAGCAATCGCACGGAATGGAATCCGGTGCCGGTGGCCACGTCCAGGATGCTCTTCACGCCGCGCTTTCGCAGCAGGTCGACGAAGAAGCTTCCCTCGCTCTGTCTCCTCCTCTCCCAGTCGATCAGGGAGTCCCATTTCTCGACGAAGCCGGGTATGTACTCCTCGGTGTAGTGCCCGGTGTCCCGGACCTCCACGGGGTTCTCACCGAATTCCTGTGCGGGGCGCGCTGAAATGACGAGACCTCCCGGTTGTCGACGGCGGCGGGAGCACCGCGCGTTCCCGCCCTCACCCGGAGGTCCGCGGGGAACCACGCCGGGAGCCCCAAGGCGATCCCTGTCCAGTGCGGGACGGATCCATGCCTTCGAATCCCTGGTGTGTCGGCCTGCGACGCCCGGGGCACCCGGGGGACGAAAGAGACCCAAGGGTGCAGTTCGAGAGAAAGTGAACCATCGTGTCGTACGCAGTCAAGAGCACGCTCCCGGAGGGGGACCTCAAGGTCGTCGGCGAGGCGCTGCAGGGTGCCCTCACCGACCTGGTGGACCTCTCTCTCGTGGCCAAGCAGATCCACTGGAACGTGGTCGGCCCGCGCTTCCGCTCCATCCACCTCCAGCTCGACGAGGTCGTCACGGACGCCCGCGAGTACACCGACACCGTCGCCGAACGTGCGTCCGCGCTCGGCATCGCGCCCGACGGACGTTCCTCCACGGTCGCCTCGGGCACCGCCATCGACACGGTCAAGGAGGGCTGGCTCCAGGACTCCGACGCGGTACGGACGATGGCCGACGCCCTCTACGCCGTGATCACCAGGGCGCGCACGCGGATGACGGCGGTCGGCGAGGTGGACCCGGTCACCGAGGACATCTTCATCCAGCTCACCGGTGACCTCGAGAAGCACCGCTGGATGTTCGAGGCCGAGAACCAGCGCTGACAGGGCACTCCTGCCGGCCTCCGGCCCCGGGGCGGACTCTTCCGCCGCCGGGGCCGGGGCGCGCCCCCGACGGCTCGTAGAATCGGGGGCATCATGGCTGACTCCGCCTACTTCGATCACGCCGCCACCACTCCGATGTACGCGGAGGCGGTCCGGACGATGACCGAGCACCTCCCGGTGACCGGCAACGCCTCCTCGCTGCACGCGCCCGGAAGGCTGGCGCGCCGCACTGTCGAGGAGGCGCGGGAGACCGTGGCCGCCGCGCTCGGCGCCCGCCCCAGCGAGGTGGTGTTCACCGCGGGCGGCACCGAGTCGGACAACCTGGCCGTGAAGGGCCTGTACTGGGCCCGCCGGGCGGCGGACGCGGCGCGTACGCGGGTGCTGGCGAGCCCGGTGGAGCACCACGCGGTGCTCGACGCGGTGCACTGGCTGGCCGACCACGAGGGCGCGGTGGTGGAGTGGCTGCCGGTCGACTCACTGGGCCGGGTGCACCCCGAGGCGCTGCGCGAGGCGATCGCCCGCGATCCGTCCGACGTCGCCCTGGCGACGGTGATGTGGGCGAACAACGAGATCGGGACCCTCCAGCCGGTGACCGAACTGGCCGCCGTCTGCGCCGAGTTCGACGTCCCGCTGCACTCCGACGCGGTGCAGGCGGTGGGGCAGGTACCGGTCGACTTCGCCGGCTCCGGTGTCGCCGCGCTGACCATGACCGGCCACAAGATCGGCGGCCCGTACGGAGTGGGGGCGCTGCTGCTGGGGCGGGAGTACGCACCGGTGCCGCTGCTGCACGGCGGAGGGCAGGAGCGGGACGTGCGGTCCGGCACGCTGGACGTGCCGGCGATCGCCGCCCTGGGGACGGCCGCCGAGCTGGCCACCGCCCGTACCGCGGACTTCGCCCGGGACGTCGGTGCGCTGCGGGACCTGCTGGTGGCGGCGGTGGCCGGGGCCGTGCCGGACGCGGTGCTGAACGGTGACCCCGACCCCGCCGGGCGGCTGCCGGCGAACGCGCACTTCTCCTTCCCGGGCTGCGAGGGCGACTCCCTGCTGCTCCTCCTGGACGCCCAGGGCATCGCCTGCTCGACGGGGTCGGCGTGCACGGCGGGCATCGCGCAGCCCAGTCACGTGCTGCTGGCGGCGGGGGCCGCACCGGACCTCGCCCGCGGCACGCTGCGCTTCTCGCTGGGCCACACCTCGACGAAGGACGAGGTGGAGACGCTGGCTGCGGTGATCGGCCCGGCCGTGGAGCGGGCGCGTTCCGCGGGCCTGAGCTGAGCCGCGCGGCGGCCGGGGGCGCGTCCGCTCAGCCCGCCCTGCGGGCCACGACCAGCAGGTACTCCAGTTCGTAGCGGGCCGGTTCGCCGGGGCGGCCGCGGTTGGTGCTCCGGGCGTACTCCAGGTAGTCGCGGTCGAGTTCGGCGGTGCGCGCCGGGTCGTCGGCGAGACCCCGGTAGACGTTGATCACCGGCCCGAAGTTCTCCTTGTAGAACGCGCACATCGCCTCCGGGTCCTCGAACGGACCGCTGGTGATCACCTCGCGTGAGGTCTCCACCGCACGCGCCCGGCCGCCGAGCATCCGGCGTACGTGCTCCTCGGTGCCCCAGAGCAGCGGCGACTCGGCGTCCGGCGGGGGCGGTGGCGCGTACGCCCCGAGGGTGCGGAAGAAGCGGCCGATGGTGCCCTCGGGCGTCCAGTTGATCATCCCGATGACGCCGCCGGGGCGGCACACGCGCAGCATCTCGCCGGCGGCGGCCTCGTGGTGGGGCGCGAACATGGCGCCGACCGCCGAGGTGACCACGTCGAACGCGCCGTCCTCGAAGGGCAGCGCCTCCGCGTCGGCCTCCCGCCACTCCAGCGTGAGGCCGCGGGCCTCGGCCTCCTGCCGGCCGGCCGCCAGCAGTGCGGGAGTGAGGTCGGACGCGACCACGTCGGCGCCGGCCTCGGCGGCCCGGAGCGCCACGTTGCCCGTGCCGGCGGCCACGTCGAGCACGCGCATGCCGGGCCCGATCCCGCAGGCGCGGACCAGGCGCGGGCCGAACTCGTGGATGACGGTGTGAACGATCTTCGGGTAGTCGCCCAGGGCCCACATCTCGCGGTGAGCCGCCTTCGTCGCCCGGTCGTCGACGGGGGCGGCGGCCGCTCCCCTGGTTCCTCCGGTGGTCATGGCTCCTCCTTGGCCGAGGGCCCCTCCTCTCAGCCTGGCACCTGAGCCGTGGGCGGCAACCGGAGGAGACCGGCGGGCGCCGCAGGGCTCACTGCTTGACGGCTCCGGCGTTGGCGCCGCGGATGAAGTGCCGCTGGAAGAAGAGGAAGAGCAGGGCCACGGGAATCGTGGACAGCAGCGCCGCGGCGAGCTTGAGCGGGTACTGCGTGCCCTGTCCCAGCCCTCCCGCGACGAAGCGTGCGAGGCCGGTGGTGAGGGTCTCGTACTCGGGGGACTGGGTGGCGGCGAGGAAGTGGGTGAACTCGTTCCACGAGCCCTGGAAGGACAGGATGGTCAGCGTGATGAGCGCCGGGCGGGCCATGGGCAGCACGACGGACCAGAAGGTGCGGACGACGCCCGCGCCGTCGATCCGGGCCGCGTCCTCGATCTCGCGCGGGATGGACGTGAAGAACTGCTTCATGATGAAGATCCCGGCCGCGTCGGCCATCAACGGCACGATCATGGCGAGGTAGCTGTCGAAGATGCCCAGCGTGTTGAACACCAGGAACTTCGGGATGAGCAGGACGACGCCGGGCACCGCCATCACCGACAGCAGCGCGGCGAAGAGCAGCGAGCGGCCGCGGAAGTCGAGCCGGGCGAGGGCGTATCCGGCCGCGGAGTCGAACAGCACCCGGCCCGCCGTGACGAGCAGGGTGACGACCACCGAGTTGCCGAGCCAGCGCAGGAACGGCACCCCGTCGACGCCGCCCAGCCCGAACAGCCGCCGGTACGCGTCCAGGGTCGCGGCGCCGGGGATCAGGGACAGCGGGTCGGCCGCGGCCTCCGGGGTGGTCTTGAACGAGGTGGCGACCTGGACCGCGAAGGGGAAGACGTACAGCAGCGCGCCCAGGGTGATCAGCAGGTAGCCGGCCAGGCGCAGCGGCCGTCCGGAGGTGCCGCGGGCGACGGGGCGACGACGGGGGGCGGCCGCCGCCGGGCGGGTACGGGCGCGGGTGGGGGTGTCGGTACTCACCGGGTGCGGCTCCTCTGCTTCCGTGTCGTCCCTTCCGCGTCCCGGTCGCGCAGCACGTACCGCTGGAGGGCGGTGAAGACCAGGATGATCGCGAGCAGCAGGAAGGCGATGGCGGCGCCCTTGCCGTACTGCGCGTTGTCGAAGCCCTCGGTGTAGGAGAGGTAGGCGGGTGTGAGCGTGGTGTTGGCGGGGGCGCCCTGGCTCATCACGTACACCTGGTCGAAGACCTGCCAGGTGGCGATCAGTCCGAGGGTGAGGACGAGGAAGGTCACCGGCCGCAGGGCGGGCAGGGTGACGTGCCGGAAGACGCCCCAGCGGCCGCAGCCGTCGATGCGGGCGGCCTCCTCCAGCTCGGCGGGAACGTCCTGGAGGGCGGCCAGGAAGATCAGCATGAAGGTGCCGGAGGTGGTCCAGACGGCGAGCAGGATGATGGTGGTCATCGCGACCGAGGGCCCGGCCAGCCAGTCCCACCAGCTCAGCCCCAGCACCTCGTTGCCGGCCAGCGCCTGCGGCGGGCGGGCGGCGTCGACGAGGCCGAGGCCGTCCAGGACGACCCAGGTGAGGCCCCGGGCGTCGGTGAACCAGTTCGGTCCGTCCACACCGACGTGGGACAGCGCGGTGTTGACCGCGCCGCTGCCCTGGAAGAGGAACAGGAAGATGGTGGAGATGGCGATGGAGCTGGTCACCGACGGGAAGTAGAAGGCCGTCCGGTAGGCGCTCTTCGCCTTCAGCACGCGCTGGTTGACCGCGAGGGCGAGGCCCAGCGAGACGACCGTCTGGAGCGGGACGACCAGCAGGACGTAGAAGAAGTTGTTGCGCAGGGAGGTCATCAGCTGTTCGCGGTCGAGGCCGTCCCGGGTCAGCAGGTCGGCGTAGTTGTCCAGGCCGACGAAGTTCTCCGTGCCGGTGAACGGGTTGGACTGCCCGTCCCAGTCGAGGAGGCTCACCCACAGCGCCATCAGGATCGGCGCCAGCAGGAAGAGGCCCAGCACGGTGACGGCCGGGGCGACGAACAGCCAGCCCCACAGGCCCTCGCGGCCGCGGCGGCCGCCGTTCCGCCCCCCGGGGAGCGGGCCGGAACGGCGGGCCGACGGTGTGGTGAGCGCGCTCATCGGTCGGCCAGCGCCTGCTCACCGTTGCGCTGCAGCTCGGCGAGGATCTTCTCCGGATCGCCGGTGCGCAGGCCGGCCAGGTCGGTGTCGAACTGCTGGAGCACCTTGGCGAACCCCGGCAGCGTCACCGGCCCTTCGGCGTACTCGGTACCCGCGACGAACGCGGCGCTCTCCGGGAACGCCGTCCCGTACTCCCCCAGCGCCTCGGTGCGCGAGGGCATCACGCCGAACGCCTCGGCGAACGTCATCTGCTGGTCCGGGGCGGTCAGCGCCTTCACCAGGTCGACGGCCGCCTCGTGGTGGGCGCTCTTCTTGGCGACGCCCCAGCAGGTGCTGAAGGAGAGCGTGCCCCGGCCCTCCGGGCCCCCGGGCAGCTCGACCGTCCGGTAGTCCAGGTCCGGGTAGTCGTTGCGCAGCGCGCCGGTCAACCAGTTGCCCTCGATGGCCATGGCCGCGCGCTCCTTGCCGAACGCCTCACCGCCCCAGCCGGAGTCGACCTGCTTGGAGTACTTCAGCGAGCCGCTGCGCAGCATGTCCTTGACGTAGGTCAGGGCGCGCAGGTTCTCCGGGGTGTCGGCAGCCATCTTCTGCTGCCCGTCGTCGGTGATCCAGCCGCCGCTCTGCCGCATGAAGGCGCCGACCCGGTTGTAGGTCGGGTCGAAGACGAGGCCGGTGACGTCGCCCTTGGTCAGCTTCCCGGCGACGTCCTCCAGTTCCTGCCAGTCGGTGGGGACGTCGTCGTCGGTGAGCCCCGCCTTCTTCCACAGGTCCTTGTTGATGGCGAGGGCGAGCGTGGAGGAGTCCTTGGGCACGCACACCAGCTCGTCCTCGTGGCTGAACGAGGCGCGCAGCCCCTCGACGAAGCCGTCCGCCTCCACCTGGTCGCCGTAGGCGTACAGCGAGCCGCCCTCGGCGTAGTTGGCGAACTGGTCGGAGGTGACGTAGAAGACGTCCGGCGGCTCGCCGCCCGCGAGGGCCTGCCCGAGCTGCTGGTTGAGGTCCTGCGCCACCTGGACCCTGACCTGGTGGCCGGTCTTCTTCTCCCAGCGGGCGACGGCCTTCTTGAGGGAGTCGGCCTCGGCGTCGGTGGAGGCGGCGATCATCATCGCCAGCTTCTGCCGGGCCGAGTCGTCCTGTTCGGTCTTCTCGTTGCTGCCGAACTGCGATCCGCAGCCGGAGAGGACGAGCGCGGCACAGGTGAGCAGTGCGGCGGTGCGTATCGGGGGTCGCATGGGTCTTCCTCCGTCACAAGGGGGTGGGCGGTTCAGTCGGTGGGAGGCGCCGGTGAGCTGTCGCGCACGACCAGTTCGGGCGCGACCAGCGCGTGCCGGTCGGGGGCGTCGGGTTCGCCGATGCGCTGCAGCAGGAGCCGTACGCACTCGCGGCCGAGGAACTCCAGCGGCTGCCGCAGGGTGGTCAGGGAGGGCCGCAGCAGTGGGGCGAAAGGGGCGTCGTCGAAGCCGACGACGGCCAGCCGGGCGGGCGGTTCGCCGCGTACGTCGAGCGCGCGGTAGCAGCCCATGGCCAGCGAGTCGCTGGCGGCGACGACGGCCGTGGCCGGGGTGTCGTCCAGCAGCCGGTGCGCCGCGTCGGTCGCGGCCTCGATCGAACCGTCCGCCCGGGCGCGCAGGCCCTCCGGCGTCAGTCCGTGCCGCTCCAGGGCCTCGCGCCAGCCCCGCGCGCGGTCGTCGCCGACACCCGAGCCCTCGGGCCAGCCGAGGAACGCGATGTGCCGGTGCCCCCGCGCGACGAGATGGTCGACGGCCGCGGTCGTGCCGTGCGCACCGTCGACGTCCACCCAGTCCCCGGCGTCCCGGGTGCCCCAGGCGCGGCCGAAGGCGACGAACGGGACTCCGCGTTCGTGCAGCCAGCTCTGCCGCCGGTCGCCGACCACGGTGTTGGTCAGCACGAAGGCGTCGACCGTGTCCTCGCGGAGCAGTTCGGCGTAGGTGCCGGTCTCCTCCTCGCCGCCGGGCGAGGGGAAGAGCAGCACCCGGTAGCCGGCGTCGTCGAGGCTTTCGGTGAGGGCGTGCAGGAAGCGGTCCAGCACCGGGGTCGGCGCGGCGGCGGCCACCGGCCGCACGGCGTACCCGATGAGCCGGCTCGACCGGGTGCGCAGCGAACGCGCCGCCCGGTGCGGGCGGTAACCCAGCTCGCGGATGGTGGCGTTGACGCGCGCCAGGGTCTCCGGGCGCAGCAGCTCGGGGGTGTTGATCGCGTTGGAGACGGTCTGCCGGCTGACGCCCGCCCGTGCCGCGACGGTGGCCATCGTGACGGGTCCCCCGTCGCCCTTCACGTCGTCCCTCGGCATGCCCGGCCTCCTCAGTGGTCTGAATTGGATCGATCAAACCTCTTCCCCCATGCGTGGACGGGGAAATATCGTCAGGGCGGTTTGATCGATCCAATGAGCGAAGAGATTGGCCGCCGATGGACACCACTGTCAAGAGTCAGGCGCCCACGGGTTCCGGCACCGCGTCAGGACTGCAGCCCTTCCTGCACGACGCCTGCGTGGTGCTGGCCGCGCCCGCCGTGGCGCTCTCCCGGCCCGCCGGCGCCATGCGCTCCGGCGCGGACGGCTTCTTCCGCGGCGACCGCCGCTTCCTCTCCCGCCTGGTCGCCGACGTCGAGGGCGTACCCCTGGCGCCCGTGCGCACGGGACACTCCGACGCCTCCACGGCCGCCTTCCGCACCGTGCTGCGCGGCGTCGGCGAGCAGACCGCCGACCCGGCCGTGACGCTCCGCCACACCCGCACCGTCCACGCCGACGGACTGCGCGAGTCGTTCGAGTTCCACAACGCCGGCCCCCTCGACGTCACCGTGCCCCTGGCCCTCTCCCTCGACGCCGACTTCGCCGCCATGGACGACGTGAAGGCCGGCCGTCGGGCCGCACCCCCCGGCGTGCGCCGCGCCGACGACGCACTGCGCTGGCACTGGCAGGAGTGGGAGTCCCGCCTGACCTCCACCCCCGCCCCCGACTCCGTCGACGACGAGGGCGGCACCGCCGTCCGCGCGCACTACCGGCTGACGCTGCCGCCGGGCGGCCGAGCCCGCGTGGACCTCGACTGCGCGGCCGTCGACCGCGACGGCTTCCCGTTCGCCCCGGCACCCACCCGCCGGGTCCCGTGGAGCCGGCCGCGGCTGCGCGTTCCGGACCACCGCTTCCCCCGCCTCCTCGACCGCTCCCTCGACGACCTGGCCGGCCTCCTGCTCACCGACCCCGAACACCCGCAGGACACCTTCCTCGCCGCCGGCGCGCCCTGGTTCCTCACCCTCTTCGGCCGCGACGCCCTGTGGGCGGCCCGCATGCTGCTGCCGCTCGGCACCGACCTGGCCGCCGGCACGCTCCGCACCCTCGCCCGCCGCCAGGGCACCCGCGACATCCCGGCCACCGAGGAGCAGCCCGGCAAGATCCTGCACGAGGTCCGCCGCACGTCGCAGCTGCTGGACGAGGGCACCACCCTGCCCCCGCTCTACTACGGCACGGTCGACGCCGGCCCCCTCTGGGTCGCCCTGCTGCACGACGCGTGGCGCTGGGGCCTCGCCGAGACCGAGGTGGAAGCCCTCCTCCCGCACGCCGAACGCGTCCTGGCCTGGATGGCCGAACACGGCGACGCCGACGGCGACGGCCTGCTGGAATACGTCGACAGCACCGGCAAGGGCCTGGCCAACCAGGGCTGGAAGGACTCCGGCGACTCGATGCGCTGGCGCAGCGGCCGCCTGGCCGTCGCGCCGGTCGCCCTGAGCGAGGTCCAGGCCTACGCGCACGAGGCCGCGGTGGGCGGCGCGGCACTGCTGCGGGCGTTCGGACGGCCGGATGCGGACCGCTGGGAGGAGTGGGCGGCCCGGCTCCGCGACCGCTTCCGCGACCGCTTCTGGCTCGACGACGCGCGCGGCCCCTACTGCGCGGCGGCGCTCGACGGACAGAAGCGCCCCCTCGACACGGACACCTCCAGCCACGGGCACCTGCTGGGCACCGGACTGCTCACGGAGGAGGAGAGCGGGCTGCTCGCCCGCCGCCTCGCCTCCCCCGAACTGGACTGCGGCTTCGGCCTGCGCACCCTGGAGACCGGCGCCACCGGCTTCAACCCGCTCGGCTACCACATCGGCAGCGTCTGGCCCCACGACACGGCCATCGCCGTACACGGCCTCGCACGGGCAGGCTTCCCCGACGAGGCCGACTCCCTGGTGCGCGGCCTGCTCGCGGCGTCCGAGACGTTCGACGCCCGCCTGCCCGAACTGTTCGCCGGGCACGGCAGCGGGGTGGACACGGGGCCCGCCCCGTACCCGGCGGCCTGCCGGCCCCAGGCGTGGGCGGCGGCGTCCTCCGTCCACCTGCTGCGGGCGCTGCTCGGGCTGGAGGCCGACGTCCCGGGCGGCACGCTGCGGGTGGCGGACTCCGTCGCGGAGAGCTGGCGTCCGCTGCGGGCCGAGGGGTTGTCCGTGGCGGGCCACGCGTTGTCGGTGGCGGTCGACGTGGGGGGTGGTGTGCGGGCGGAGACGGCGGCGCCGGTTTCCGCCGCTTCTCGGCGGGGGTGAGGGGGTGGGGGGTGTTGGGCTCGGTGTGGGCGCGGCGTGCTGTCGGGGTGCGGGTCGGGGGCGTGGGCTCCGGTCCGGGCCGACGACCCGGAAACCCATGATTTACGGGCCGCGTTCTCGGTGAACGGTGGGCACGACTCTTACTTCGCGGCCCACAAATCACGGGCAAGTGTTTCCGGGCGCATCGGCCCTGCCCTCCACCCACGCCCCCTCACGTCCCGGTTCCCTCGGCCCACCCCCGTGCCCCTGGGGAGGGGAGGTTGCAAGGGGTGCCCGGCGCAGGCCCGTACCCTCCCCCCGGGCGACCCCGGGGGAGGTGTCGGCGCTTGCGGGCCGGGGCTCGCTAGGGTCGCACCGCATGGGACACGGGGAGATCGACATCGATGCGGGACTGATCCGGGCATTGCTGCGGGAGCAGCATCCGGACTTGGCCGGGCAGCCGTTGCGGCTCGGGGCGCGGGGCTGGGACAACCAGTTGTGGCGGCTGGGGGACGATCTGGCTGTCCGTCTGCCGTGGGCGACGGAGTCCGCGGACGAGCTGCTGCGCAAGGAGCATGCCTGGCTTCCGGCTCTCGCCCCGCACCTTCCGCTGCCCACTCCGGTTCCGCAGCGGCTCGGGGAACCCTGCGAGCGGTTTCCGCGGCCGTGGATCGTCACCACCTGGGTGCCGGGCGAACCTGCCGACCGTGCGCCCGCCACGAACGGAATCGGTGCGGCCGACTCCTTGGCCGCCTTCCTGACGGCTCTGCACAGGCCCGCTCCTGCCGGGGCGCCTGCCGGTCTCCGCGGAGGTCCGCTGGCCGACCTGGCGGAGGGGTTCGACCGGCATCTTGCTACGGCGGACGGGCTGGGGCTGATCCCCGAGCCGGACGCCGTCCGCGCGATCTGGGAGGACGCCGCCGCCGCGCCCGCATGGGACGGGCCCGCGCTGTGGATTCACGGCGACCTGCATCCGGCCAACGTCCTGACCGCGGGCGGCACCTTCTGCGGGGTGATCGACTTCGGTGAGCTCTGCGCGGGAGACCCCGCCTGCGACCTCGCTGCTCCGTGGGTGCTGCTGCCGGACGGTGCCGTCGACCGGTTCTACGGTGCCTATCGGCCGACCCCGGACGCGGCGACCCTGCGGCGCGCCCGGGGCTGGGCGGTGCTGCGGGCCCTGGTATGCATCCTGATCGGCGATGCCGGAGTCCACGGCCGTCCAGGCGGCAAACCGTCCTGGGGCCCACCTGCCCACGCCACCCTGCGCCGCCTCACCACGACGACTGGCTGAGAGCCCACCTTCTGCGGTGCCCGGCCCATGTCCAGGCGTCTTCGCCAGGGCTCCTCGGAGGGCTAACTCCCCTCGGGAAGGTGCCTCCGGTGACTTCCCGAGGGGTCGCCCGACAGGAGGGTACGGTCCTGCGCCGGGCACCCCTTGCAACCTCCCCTCCCCCAGGGGCACGGGGGTGGGCCGAGGGAACCGGGACGTGAGGGGGCGTGGGTGGAGGGCAGGGTCGATGCGCCCGGAAACACTTGCCCGTGATTTGTGGGCCGCGAAGTAAGAGTCGTGCCCACCGTTCGCCGAGAACGCGGCCCGTAAATCATGGGTTTCCGGGTCGTCGGCCCGGACCGCAGCCCACGCCCCCGACCCGCACCCACACACACCAGCCACCGCCCCGCGCCCACACCGAGCCCCAACACCCCCACCCCCTCACCCCCGCCGAGAAGCCGTGGCGCGCCGTACGAGCGACAGGTACCGGTCCCAGTCCCAGTGCGGCCCCGGGTCGGTGTGGTCGGCCCCCGGCACCTCGTGGTGGGCGATGATGTGCTCCCGGTCGACGGGGATGCCGTACCGGGCGCAGATGCCGGCGGCGAGCTGCGCCGACGACTCGTACATCGCGTCCGTGAACCCCTCGGGCCGGTCGACGAAGCCCTCGTGTTCGATGCCGATGCTGCGCCGGTTGTACTCCATGTTGCCGGCGTGGTGGCCGACGTCGAGTTCCCGGATCGTCTGCGCGACGTGCCCGTCCTCGGCGCGCACCACGTAGTGGGCGGCGGCGCCGTGTTCCGGGTCCTGGAAGACCTTGAGCGCCACGGCGTAGCTTCCCTGCACGACGTGGACGACGATCTTGTCGATCTCCCAGTCGTACGGGCGGTCGGCGAGGTTGTAGTTCTCCTCGGAGGCGGGCACCCATTCGGCGCCGGGGTGGTCGACGGCGCCGGGCTTGCGGTCGCGCTGGTTGCCGGGCATTCGCCACCACCACCGTTCGAGGTCCTCGTGGACGAGGTAGCCGGCGCCGCCGAGTGTCGCGGCGACGGCGCCGAGAACGACGGCGCGGCGACCGGGCCCTCGGCCGGGCCCCCGGCGGCGCTGCTGGTGACGGCCGTCGGCGCGGCGGGAGGATCCGGACTGGGATTCTGTGGTGCGGCTCACGGCCGGAACAACGCGGACGGGGCCCCGTTCGGTTCCACGGCGGGCCGTACCCTGGAGGGGTTATGGCTGACTCCCCCGCTGTCCCCACCGAGACCACCGCGCCGTCGAGCCGGTCCGCGCCGTCGAGCCGGTCCGCGCCGTCGAGCCGGTCCGCGCCGTCGAGGCGGCTGAAGGTGCTGGCCGCCATGTCGGGCGGCGTCGATTCGGCGGTCGCCGCCGCCCGCGCCGCCGAGGCCGGGCACGATGTCACCGGCGTGCACCTCGCGCTGTCGGCGAACCCGCAGTCGTTCCGTACGGGTGCGCGCGGCTGCTGCACGCTGGAGGATTCGCGGGACGCGCGCCGTGCGGCGGACGTGATCGGCATCCCCTTCTACGTGTGGGATCTGGCCGAGCGCTTCCGTGAGGACGTGGTCGAGGACTTCGTCGCCGAGTACGAGGCGGGCCGTACGCCGAATCCGTGCCTGCGCTGCAACGAGAAGATCAAGTTCGCGGCGCTGCTGGACAAGGCGCTGGCGCTGGGCTTCGACGCGGTGTGCACCGGTCACTACGCGACGGTCGTGGTGCGGGAGGACGGCTCGCGTGAGCTGCACCGGGCGAGCGACGAGGCGAAGGACCAGAGCTACGTGCTGGGGGTGCTGGACGAGCGGCAGCTGGCACACGCGATGTTCCCGCTGGGCGAGACGCTGACGACGAAGGACGAGATCCGGGCGGAGGCGGAACAGCGCGGTCTGGCGGTGGCGAAGAAGCCGGACAGCCACGACATCTGCTTCATCGCCGACGGCGACACCCGCGGGTTCCTGGCGGACCGGCTGGGCCGCGCGGAGGGCGACATCGTGGACGAGGCGGGGACGAAGGTCGGCTCGCACGAGGGTGCGTACGGTTTCACGATCGGCCAGCGCAAGGGCCTCAAGATCGGTCACCCGGCGGCGGACGGCAAGCCGCGGTACGTGCTGGACATCTCGCCGGTGGACAACACGGTCACGGTGGGGCCGGCGGCGGCGCTGGACGTGGCGGGTCTGACCGCGGTCCGGCCCCGGTGGTGCGGGACGCCGCCGCGCGGTCCCGGCCGGTACACCGCACAGCTGCGGGCGCACGGCGGGGAGACGCCGGTGGCGGCGGAGTGCGCCGGGGACGAGCTGCGGGTGCGGTTCGACGCGCCGGTGCGCGGCGTCGCCCCGGGGCAGGCGATCGTGCTGTACGACGGCACGCGGGTCGTCGGTTCGGCCACCATCGCCACCACCGAGCGAGCGGTACCTACCCACCGGTAACAACTGCGGTGTACGGTGCACGCATGAGCCTCAGCGAGTTCGACCGGGACACCGCCGTCACCCTGCGGGAGCCGGGCGTGTACGACGCCGACCTGTCCGGCGGGTGGGCCATCGGGAGCGCCCTCAACGGCGGTTACCTGCTGGCGACGATGGCCCGTGCGCTCGGCGACACGATGCCGCACCCGCATCCGTTCACGGTCAGCACGCACTACCTGACGGCCACGGCGGCCGGGCCGGCCACCGTGCGGGCGGAGACCGTACGCGCCGGGCGCACCCTGTCCACCGGCGCGGCCTCGCTGTTCCAGACCGGCCCCGACGGCCGGGAGGTCGAACGCATCCGGGTGCTGGCGACGTACGGCGACCTGGCCACGTTGTCCGAGGACGTGCGGACGGCCGCGAAGCCGCCGGAGATGCCGCCCTACGAGCACTGCCTCGGGTCGGAGCACGCGCCGAGCGGATCGTCGCCGGCGATGGCGGACCGGCTCGACATGCGGCTGGACCCGGCCACGGTCGGCTGGGCGGTCGGCGCGCCGTCCGGGAAGGGTGAGATGCGGGCCTGGTTCGGCCTGGCGGACGGCCGGGACCCGGATCCGCTGTCGCTGCTGATGACGGTCGACGCGCTGCCGCCCACGGCGTTCGAGCTGGGCATCGGCGGCTGGGTGCCGACCGTCGAACTCACCGCGCACGTGCGGGCGCTCCCTGCTCCGGGACCGCTGCGCGTGGCACTGAGCACGCGGAACCTGGCCGGCGGCTTCCTGGAGGAGGACGCCGAGGTCTGGGACAGCGCGGACCGGCTGGTCGCCCAGTCGCGCCAGCTGGCCCGCGCCGTACGGGGCTGACACCGGCGCGCGGCCCGCGTCAGGTGGTCGGGGGCCCGGTCGTCGCGCGCGGTGCCCGGGGCTCGGTGACGGCCTCCCGCAGCAGACCGACGTAGGCCGTGGCCCAGCTCTCGGCGGTCGCCGCGTCGAACAGGTCCCGGGCGTACCGCAGATGACCCCGGATCCGGTCCGTCTCCGGCACGAGGACGAGGCAGACCTCCGAGCGCATGCCGTCGACGGTGAGGTCGTGGACCTCGCCGGCCACGTCCGGCAGGTCGAGTGCGGGCGCCGCCTGGTTCTGCATCACCACGACGGCCTGGGGGAACCGGTCGTCCGCCGGCCGGCCCTGGGCCGCCCGGTCCTCCAGGAGCAGGGCGAGCGGGTGGTCCTGGTGTGCGGCGGCGCCGAAGAACGCGCGGGCCGCCGCGTCGACGGGCACCACGGGCTCCTCGTCCCCGCCGGAGCGCAGCCGCAGCGGCACGTTGTTGGTGAACGGTGCGACGAGCGGCTCGTGCTCCAGCCGGATGCGGTTGGCGATGTTGCAGGCGACGACCACCTCCGGGCGGCCGCTCAGCCGGCACAGCAGGGTGCCGTACGCGCTGAGCATCACGGTGAAGACCGTGGTGTCCCGTCGGCGGGCGAGCGCCTCCACCTCGGCCGACAGGTCCGGGGGGACGGTGAACTCCACCGTGGCGCCCCGGTTGGTGTGGCGCTCGGGGCGGGGGACGTCGAGCGGAAGCGGGAGGTCGAACGGCGCGTCCGCGAGTTCCTCGTCCCAGTAGGCGCGCAATGCCCGGATCCGCGGGCCGGAGAGGTGGTCCCGCTGCCAGCGGCCCACGTCGGGGTAGGTGACGGCGAGCGGGGGCAGGGAGGCCTGCTCGTCGGTGGGCGGGGCGTCGCCGGGGTGACGTAGCGCAGCGGTGTAGAGGGCGGTCAGGTCGCGCAGCAGGACGTCCAGTCCCCAGCCGTCGATCACGATGTGGTGGACCACCAGCAGGAACGTCCACTCCTGGGGGCCCCGGCGGAGCAGTGCGGTGCGCAGCAACGGCGCGACGGCCAGGTCGAACGGTTCGCCCGCGGTGCGCCGCACCCAGTCGTCGCCCGCCGTGCCCCGTTCCCCGGGTGGCAGGGTGGACAGGTCGGTGACGGGCAGCGGGACCGGTGCGACGGGCAGCACCTCCTGCACCAGTTCCTCGCCGTACTGGACCAGGCGGCAGCGCAGTGTGCCCTGCCGGGCGGTGAGGGCCGTCAGGGCGCGGCCGAGGGCGTCCACGTCGAGTGGGCCGGTCAGTTCGATGCGCTGGGCGACGTTCAGCCCGGCGGGCAGCCTGCCGGCGTGGTGCTGCGCGTGCATGCGGCGCTGGAAGTACGTGGCGGGCCCGCTGGACTCGACCGGCGGCTCGTCGGTGTGCGCGGCGAGCCGGCGCAGCAGCCCGGCCTTGTGCGTGCGCAGCCGTTCCAGCAGGTCGCCGGTCATCGCGTGCTCGGGCGCGTCGTAGTGCAGGCTGTCGCCGTCCGGGTGGAGCCGGACGTCGCGGGCACGCAGCGTGCCGAGCAGGTCGGTGAGAGCGTCGACGGTCATATCGTGCCCCTCACCCTCGCATCGCCGTTCGCGGCTGCGCTCTGCTCCGGTGGCCCGGCGGGGATGTCGGCCTCCGCCGGGACCGGGTCCTCCCGGGTCATCCGGTCGGCCGCGGCCCGCACGGTCGGCGCGCGGAAGAACTCCAGCACCGACATCTCCGCGCCCAGCGCGGCCCGCATCCGGTTCAGCAGCCGCACCACGTTCAGTGAGTGCCCGCCGAGGTCGAAGAAGGAGCGCTCCACCGAGAGGCGCTCCAGCCCGAGTTCGGCGGCCCACAGGTCGTGCAGGCGCCGTTCGAGGTCGGTACGCGGCGGGGCGTCGCCCGCGTCGGCCGACAGGTCCGGCAGCGGCAGGTTCAGCCGGTCGACCTTGCCGCTGGACCCCTTCGGCAGGGACGGCGGGAACACCCAGGCACGCGGCACCAGGTGGTCGGGGAGCCGGTCGCCGAGCGCGCGCACGAGCCGGGTGCGTGTCCGCTCCTCGCCGGCCGGGTCCGGCGGGCCGCCGTCGAGGGCGGCGTGGGCGACCAGGTACGGCGCTCCGTCCCGGTCGGTGCAGGCGACGACGGCCGCCTCCCGCACGCCGGGAAGTTCCGTCAGCACCTGCTCCACCTCCCCGGGTTCGACCCGATGGCCGCGGATCTTGACCTGGCGGTCCGCACGGCCGAGGAACTCCAGCGTGCCGTCGTTGCGGCGCCGGACCAGGTCACCCGTGCGGTACAGCGGTCCGGCGACACGTCCGTGCGGGTCCTTGAGGAACCGCTCCCCGGTGAGCCCGGGCTGACCGACGTAGCCCGCCGCCAGGTGGGCGCCGGCCACGTACAGTTCGCCGGCGACGCCCACCGGAACGCCGTCCAGCTCGTCGTTCAGGACGAACGCCTGGGTGCCCGGCACCGGCAGCCCGATCGACGGTACGCCGGAGCGGGTGCCGCGCTCGGGCACCTCGGTCCAGGTCGACACGACCGTGTTCTCGGTGGGCCCGTAGATGTTGACCAGCCGGAACGGCGCGCCGTCCGGGCGCCAGCTGCGGAGCCGGTCGCCACCGGTGATCAGCAGCCGCAGCGCGGCGTCCTGCGGCCATCGCGCCGCCAGCAGCTGCTCGGCCAGCGGGGTGGTGAAGAACGTGCTGGTGATCCGTTCCGCGACCAGCCAGTCGCGCAGCGCCTCGGGGTCCGCCCGGACTTCTTCGGGAACGACGTGCAGGCTCGCGCCCGCAGCGAGGTGCGCCCACAGCTCCAGCCCGCAGGCGTCGAAGGCGGGGCTGGAGATCCATGCAGCCCGGTCCGCGGCGGTCGTGCCGAACTCGCGGTGGTGCCAGTCGGTCACGTTGGCCATGCCGCCGTGGCGGATGCCCACGCCCTTGGGCCGTCCGGTGGAGCCGGAGGTGTGGAGCACGCACAGCAGTGCGTCCGGTCCGGCGACCGCCTCGTCCGGCCCGAGGTCGCCGTCGCCGTCCCGGTCCGCGTCGCCGGCCTCGTGGGAGCCGGGGGTCACGGTGAGGACGGGGTACTCGGCGCCGGGGAAGTGGTCCGCGTACTGCTCGTCGGTGAGCAGCGCGACGGCGCCGCTCTCGGCCAGCACGGACGCGTGCCGTTGCCGGGGGTGGCTCACGTCGAGCGGGAGGGCCGCGGCGCCCGTGCGCGCCACGGCGAGGAGGGCCGCCGCCAGTGCGGGGCCGCGGGGCAGAAGCACGCCCACCACGTCGCCCGGTGCACACCCCCGGTCGAGCAGGGTGCGGGCCGTCCGGGCGGACCGGGCGGCGAGTTCGCCGTACGTGAGCCGGGTGTCGCCGCACCGCACCGCGAGTGCGTCCGGCTGCGCCGCGGCGCGCCGCAGCACCCGGTCGTGCACCGGTTCGCCGGGCTCCGCCCCGTCATGCGTGCCGGTGTAGGCGGGGGTCGCCTCGGTGCGGGCCAGCAGCTCGCGGTCCTCGGGCAGGGGCATGTTCAGCGCGGAGAGCGGGCGTCCCGGATCGTCGGCGGCGGCGGCGAGGATCTGCCGGAAGCAGTCCAGGAAGCGCCGTACGGTGGCCTCCTCGAACAGGTCGGTGCTGTACTCGGCGCGGCAGCGCAGCCCGTCGTCCAGGTCGGTCAGGAACAGCGTGAGGTCGAACGGCGCCTTGCGCAGGCGGAGGTCCATGGCGGTGGCCCGGACGCCGGGCAGGTCCATCTCCAGGACCGGCTTGGTCTCGTACTCCAGGAAGACCTGGGCGATCGGTGCCCGGGCCGGGTCGCGTTCCGGTTCGAGTTCCCGCACCACTTCCTCGAACGGGCACTCCTGGTGCTCGAACGCGTCGAAGGCGGTGTCCCGCACCCGGCCCAGGGCCTCCAGGAAGGTCGGATCACCGCCGAGGTCGGTGCGCAGGGCGAGGGTGTTGACGAAGAATCCGACGCGTTCCTCGGTGCCCGGCGGCCGGTTGGCCACCGGTGTGCCCACCACCAGGTCGTCCCGCCCGGTGAAGCGCCGCAGGGTGGCGTAGAAGGCGGTCAGCAGCACCATGAAGGCGGTGGCCCGGCGTTCGCGGCCCAGGGCGCGCACGGCGTGGGTGAGCTGAGGGTCCAGCCGGAGGTGGACCGAGTCGCCCTGCCCGGTGGGCGCAGCGGGGCGGGGCCGGTCGGCGGGCAGCTCCAGGTACGGCGGGGCGCCGTCCAGGCGGTCGCGCCAGTGGGCCAGGCTGCGCCGCCCCTCGGGGGAGTCCAGTGCCTGCCGTTCCCGCTCCGCGTGGCGGCCGTCGCCGGCGGGTGCGGGCAGGCGGTCGGGCCGGCCCTCGACGGCCGCGGAGTACAGCTCACCGAGGTCGCGGGTGAGCACCTCGGCCGACACGCTGTCGAAGACGAGGTGGTGAGCGGTGAGCACGAGGACGTGCCGGTGCGGGGAGAACCGCAGCAGCCGGGTGCGCAGCAGGGGGCCGCGGCCCAGGTCGAAGGAGTGCGCGCACTCCTCCGCCACGATCCGCTCCAGCTCCTCGGCCTCGTCAGCCTCCGGTGCCGTGCCCCGCGCGGCGTCGTCGGTGGCGAGGTCCAGCAGCGGAAGACCGGCGTGCGGCGTGCGGGTGACCACGAGGCGGGGTTCCCCCTCGACCTCGCGGAACACGGAGCGCAGCGCGGGATGGCGCTCGACGGCGCGGGTCACGGCGGTACGCAACGCCTCGGCGTCCAGCGGTCCTTCCAGGCGGACGGCGGAGCACTCGTTGTACGCGGTGAGGCCGGGGTGCATGCGGTCCAGGAACCACAGGCGCTGCTGCGCGAACGTCAGCGGCTCGCCCGCCTGCTCGGGTTCCGGTTGCCCTTCCGTTTCCGGTTCCGGTTGCGGTGCCGGTTCCGTCTGCGCCGCCGGGTCGGACTCCGGCTCCTGGTACCTGCGCCGGAGCCGGTCGAGGTACGGAAGGCTGTCCCTGGCCTGCTGCGGGGTGACGCCGAAGTCGACGAAGTAGGCGATCTCGTCGACGCCTGCCGCGAGGACGGAGTCCACGACCCTCGCGGCGCCGTCGGGGGTGCCGATGAGTGCGCGGGACTCGCAGTAGCGCCGGTAGGCGCGTTCGAGGAGGAACTCCAGGTCGTCCTCCGGAGTGTTCTGGTAGTCGATCTCCATTCCGAGGCTGTTGCCGACCTGGCCGAACAGGGACAGGGAGGAGCGCATGTAGCGGCTGAAGGCGGGGAGCGCCTCTTCTCGCGCCCGTGTCTCGTCGGCGCCGAGGTAG
Organism: Streptomyces hazeniae; assembly: GCF_031845485.1. Lineage (NCBI taxonomy): Bacteria > Bacillati > Actinomycetota > Actinomycetes > Kitasatosporales > Streptomycetaceae > Streptomyces > Streptomyces hazeniae. Next base: position 2,692 of record NZ_JAVREQ010000005.1, on the reverse strand, counting down.
CTGTGCAGCAGCACGACGACGCGTCCCGCCGCAGGGTCCAGACCGGCCGCCGCGCGCTCGCTCCGGTACAGGGCGATGTTCTCCGCCAGGTCCTCCACGGACTGCGTCATCAGGTTGGTGATGACGCCGAGGTCGTTCCGGGCGGCCTGCCGGTAGCTGTCCGGATTGCCGACGATCGCCGTGTAGAAGGGCGGCGTCTCCTGCAGGGGCCGGGGGTAGAGGCGCACCGCCACGTCGTCGCCGTGGCCGTTCGGCGCGGTGATCTCCTCGCCCCGCCACAGGCGTCGGACCGTGTCCAGGTGGTCGTACATGACCTCCTTGTGCCGCCCGTAGTTCTCCGGCCGGAGCACGAAGTCGTTGGCGTGCCATCCGCTCGCGCAGCCGATGCCGACCCGGCCGCCGGAGAGGTTGTCGATGACCGACCACTCCTCGGCGACCCGTACCGGATGGTGCAGCGGCAGTACGACGCTACCGGCGTTGATACGGATTTGGCTGGTCTCGCGGGCCAGCGCGGCGCCGAGCACGGCCGGGTTGGGGAAGACGCCGCCGAAGGAGTGGAAGTGCCGTTCGGGCAGCCACACCGCGTGGAAGCCGTTCCGGTCGGCGAAGCGGGCGCCGTCCACGACGATGGCGTACTTGTCGTCGGTTTCGCTCTCGCGCGGGTAGTCGCCGAAGAAGTACAGGCTGAAGTCCGGCGCGCCCGCGGCCTTGGGCCGGAGCTCGCCGCGGCGGGGTGCGGGAAGCGGACGGCCGCCGGCGGACTCCTGCCGCGGCCGGGGGGCGACCGGCGAATCCTCCGCCACCGGTGCGGACGTGTGCTGCGGCGGCTCGGGCACGTGCGGCACGGGCAGCGGCGGCGCGTAGGCGGGGACGGGCCGCGCGGCCCCCTGCGGGGCGAGGAATCCGCCGCGGCGCATGTCCCACAGGGCGTTGCGCACGGCGTGTTCGAGGAACGCGAGGTCGTCGTCCGTGTGGGCGGTGGAGAGGAAGAAGTTCCGCCACTCCCACACGTACACCCCGCGCAGCAGCAGGTGGTGGAAGAACAGCTCCAGGTTGCCGCGGTACTCGAAGCGGAACATCGACCCGAAGCGGGCGATGCGGACCGGGAACTCCTCGTCCTCGAAGTACCGGTTCAGGCTGCCGGTGAGCCGTTCGGTGCGGGTGTTCAGGTCGTCCTGCAGGCCGGGACCGGCCTGCTCGAGCCGGCCGAGCACGGCCTCGGCCGCGGCCATGGCCACGGGGTGCTGGATGTAGGTGCCGCCGAAGAAGGTGGTGTCGCGCGGCGGGTAGCTGTCGTCGCCGTAGGACCAGTGGCCGCCGTCGATGCCGTCCATCAGGTCGGCGCGGCCCGCGATGGCACCGACCGGGTAGCCGCCGCCGAGTACCTTGCCGTAGGTGGCCAGGTCGGGGGTGACGCCGAAGACGCCCTGGGCACCCTGGAGATGGGGCCGGAAGCCGGTGAGCATCTCGTCGAAGAGCAGCACGATCCCGTGCTGCCGGGTGATCCGGCGCAGCGTGTGCAGGAACTCTCCCGGTTGCAGCCCGGGGTGCCGGCTCTGCACCGGCTCGACCAGCACGGCGGCCACCCGGTCGGCGATCGCCTCGATCGTGTTCAGCGACTCGGGCGCGCCGTAGTCGAGGACGACGAGGTCGCCGACGGCGCCGACCGGGATGCCGGAGGAGGCCGGAACGGTCGTCCGCCGTCCGTCCTCGACCACCGGCTGGCCGAGCACGTTGTCCGCGTGGCCGTGGTAGGAGCCGCGGAACATGACGACGGTGTCGCGGCCGACGGCCGAGCGGGCGAGACGGATCGCCGCGGAGTTCGCCTCCGTGCCGGAGTTGGCGAAGGCGACGCGGTCGAACCCGGTGATGCGGGCGAGGAGTTCGGCGGTCCGGCCGGTCTCCTCGCTACGCGGTCCGAGGCGCAGCCCTCCGGACAGGTGGCGGCGTACGGCCTCGTCCACGAAGTCCGGTTCGTGGCCGAACAGCAGCACGCCGAAGCCCATGGTGATGTCCACGTACGGGTTGCCGTCGACGTCCACCAGCCGGGCCCCGCGCGCGGACCGGGCCGCCAGCGGGTACTGCATCTCCTTGGTGGCGCTGCGGAAGCCGACCACGGCACGGCTGTCGGCGAGCACCCGCCGGTGCTTCTGCGTGAGTTCCTTGGAGGTCGCGGTGCGCCGGGTCAGCCGGGCGGTCAGGTCCTCGACGTGGGCCCGCTGTGCGTCGGTGAGTCTCCCGGCGGCCATACCGGCGGTGCGCGGGACGCTGACCCGGGGGCCGAGGGCCGTGGATGCGGACGTGGCCCGCTCCGGCGACGCCTCCGCGGGTGACTGCGGCGAACGGGGTGCGGGCTCGGGTTCCGGTACGGCCGGGGTCTCTGGGGCCGGATGCGGGGTGCGGTCGGCGTGCCGGACGGAGGGCTGCGGCGGGGTTTCGGACGCCCCCGCGACGGGACCGCGCATGCCCGCGCCGCCGAGCAGGGCGAGTTGGTCCCCCATCAGCCGCGAGAAGCCCGACATCAGGTCGAGCTGGCGTTCCACCAGCCTGCCGACCTCCGTGTCCGCTGCGACGGGTGGAACCGGTGCGGGGGCGGCCGGGGTGGAGACGGCGGGGGGAGCGGGAGCGGGAGCGGGGGCGGGGATGGTCGGCTGCGCCGGTGCCGCAGCCGACGCGGGTGCCTGTGCCGAGG